>JACQXX010000004.1 GCA_016208495.1 Acidobacteriota bacterium
GATATTGACCAGCACGCTGACTTTGCTGAGCAATGGATTCAATCACTGACTCAGACTGAAGCCTTACTCAAGGCTGGCATCTTATCAAAGAACTTTTGGTTGAAATCTTTTTTCAAATAACTTTTGCTAACTCACTTAGCTTCGCTGCTCGCGCAACCGCTTAAACACGGAAGACAAATCATCACCCGGCATGGTCAATAGCCGTTCAAGTCGGTCAAAGGCAAAGACTTCGCCTCGATTAAGGATGAGGACCCGATGCGAAAAGGCTTCGGCGACTTCGAGAATTTGAGTTGTGTAGACCACAGTTTTGCCACGCGAGGCGGCCTCGCGCGAAAAGAGCTTCATGGCGGACATGCCCTGGGTGTCCATTCCGGAAGCAAACGGTTCATCAAGCATCAGGAGTTCAGGCTCGGCGGCCATCAACGCGGCTAAACCAACTTTGTACGCCTGTCCACGCGAGAGCGTCCCGATGCGGGATTCCGCCAGCGGCAGCAAATCCAACCCGCGCAAAATATCCACCACGCGGTCTTCAATGCCGGCATAGGTTTTTTCATAGAGTTTCAGTACCATGCCGATATGTCTGATCGGAGTCAAGTCAGGAAACAAAAACGGCATATCTGGCATAAAGGCAAACCGGCGGCGGAGATCAAGCCGGTCCCGGCGTAAGTGTTCGCCGTCAAATAAAATCTCTCCACTGGTAGGCTGCACAATTCCAGCCAGGCACTGCAGGAGCGTGGTTTTCCCGGCACCATTTAACCCCAACACGGCTACAATTTCTCCTGGCTCAATCGTGGCATTTACCTCTTTGAGTGCGTCCAGAAGAAGATATCGCTTGGAAACCTGTCGAAGAGTAATTTCCATAACCTGAATGATGAACTCTGAGTTATGAATGATGAGTTATGGGCGATGAATGTGCTCAGCAATTGCCGGTTAACCACATACCCTCTTCATAATTCATAACTCATCATTCTTCATTTTTTAACTGGTTGCCCGTCGCAATTGCGTCAGCTTCATTGGACGCTCAACCGTGTCATTTGGTGCCGGTTTTATTTCAGGCAGCTTAATTTTCATGCCTAAATCCGCGAGCATTTTCAGATCGTCTTCGGCTGACCGGCCTCTGGTGGTGAGATAGTTGCCAAGCAGCATGCCGTTGGCACCAGCCATAAAGATCCACGATTGCATATCGCGCAGGTTTACTTCGCGACCACCCATCACAAAAATATCTTTGGTGGGCATCATCAACCGATAGACGGCAATGATTTTCAGGCATTCGGTTGGGGAAAGCCGTTCGACATCCGCCAGCGGGGTGCCTGGGCGCGGGTCGAGAAAATTCATCGGGATATGGTCAACATCCAGTTCACGCAAGGTAACCGCCAGCTCAACCCGTTGTTCGCGGGTTTCACCCATGCCGAAAATTCCACCGCAACAGACATCAAATCCCAGTTTTTTAGCTGACCGCACGGTTTCAATCTGGTCGTCATAGGTATGAGTGGTGCAAATTTTATCAAAATGCGACCGCGAGGTTTCCAGATTGTGATGGACGTGCTGCATTCCAGCGTCTTTGAGAACTTGCAATGAGTTTTCAGTCAAAAGTCCCAGCGAAGCGCAGGCTTCGAGTCCTGCATCACGGACGGCTCGAACCGAATCGGCAATTTGGCCCAGGGCTTTGGGTTCATTCACGCCACGCGTGGCCGTGACGATGCTGAATTCAGTGGCGTGTGCGGCAGCGGCGGCACGGGCGTTTTCAGCCACCTGCTGAGGTGTCATCAATGGATAGCGAGAAGCTTCGCCGGAATAATGAGCCGATTGTGAACAAAACGAGCAGTTTTCAGGACAACCACCGCTTTTGGCATTCACAATCGAACACATCCGGACTTCGTTGCCTTTAAAATGTTCGCGGACACGTCCGGCGCGGGCAAATACTTCAAACAGGGCCGCGCCTTCCAGATTCATTAGATTGAGGGCTTCTTCGGCGGAAATGCCTTTCGGGTCAAATGCTTCGCAGACCATGCAAATTCTCCAAATTGTGTGGAAAGTAAAAAACAAAGGACAAAGGGGACGACTCATTGTTGGTGCTCTGTGGCTGTGAGTCAATAGAGCCGAGCGAAAGAGCGAAGACAAAGCGAGTCGCACGTCGTCAATCCAGTGCCACCTGCGTTAAGTGTTCCCAGTCACCAAAGAGAACGTGGTTGATCTTTAGGGAGCGTTAAAAAATAAGTTCCTGGGGCGAGTTCTGCCACGTCCAGGTTTTGGTTTTGCACCGCGAAGCGTTGCCGTTCGGATAGCCGGTGGTAGCTCCCAAAACCTCGCAACCACCGGCTATCCAAACGGCAGCCTTTCAGGATGCTCAATCCAAATGCCTGATTCCCAAACGAAAACGGGAAGTTGATTTTTTACAATCCCTTACCTGGAAGAATTCTTGTCTGACTCTTTGCTACTCGCTACTCACTCTGAATTGGCAGGGCCGGAGTATTTGGGGTTGGGCGGAGGCGGCGCGTGACGTCGCTGACGAAATTGCGGACCACGGTGACTTTTTTGCGCTGGGTGAGGCGACCAAGGAAGGCGTCAACCTGTTCAGCCACCACTTCAGCCGTGTAGCGGAGTGCTGTGGCAAAGGGAACGATCCGGGCAATGATGCGCAACCCGACTCGTTTGGCAATCGGAACGGCATCGCGAATGCTGTCAAAGTTATCGTCAAAACGAATGGCAACACCTTCGATCAGTGTGCCCATTCGCATCAGGTAGACCATCTGGCGTGGCATTCGGAGATGATGCAGGATCCGGGTCTTTTCAAAAAGTTCTTCAACGGCCTGCTGAACCTGACGCTGGTGGGTGCGCACCAGAAATCGAAGGTTCAAAATTGTCTCGGTGACCATCCGCAAATCATCGGTTGGGGCATCGGTGGCAACCATCCCGAGCAGGTACAGTTTGCGGGTGACTTCGTCATAGTCATTATTATTGGCTGCCAGAATTAACCCCAGAAAATCGTCGCGTGTGACCGGGTCAAATTCATCCATCATGCCGTAATCAAGCAGGATGATCTGGCCCTGACGATTAATGAGTAAGTTTCCAGGATGCGGGTCGGCATGAAAAAAACCGTGGACGAGCAACTGGGAAAAGACGATTTCAAGCAGGCTTTCGATCAACTCATTTAAATCTACACCATAAGTGCGAATGGTCTCGACCTGATCAATGCGAACCCCTTCGCAAAATTCCATCACCAGTAAATCTTCATAAATCAGTTCTGGAATCATTTCCGGGATGATCAGCCGTGGATGGCGAGGTTCCTGGGCTCGAATCCGATCAGCATTGGCGGCTTCGATTCGGAAATCAAGTTCGGCGACCACCATGCGCTTAAATTCACTGAGTAAAACTTCAAACCCTCGATACAGGTAATGCGACCCAAAGATCGGGCGAATCCAGTCCATCAAAATAGACAGGGTCGAAGTGTCAAGCAGAATGGTTTCAACCACTTGTGGCCGACGGATTTTGACCACCACGTCACGGTTTTGATATCTGGCACGGTGGACCTGTCCAATCGAAGCCGAGGCAATCGGTGTGGTTTGGAGCGATTCGAAGATGTCGGATGGAGCTTTTCCGGTATTTCGGCGGACCGTGGCTTCGACATAGTCCCAGTTGGCGGCTGGGGTTTGATCAAGGAGGCGGGAAAATTCCTGGGCGTAGAGTTTGGGAAGGAGGTCTTCGCGAACCGCCAGAATCTGGGCCAGTTTAATAAAGGCCGGGCCCAAATGGCCGAAGATATTGACCAGCCATCGTGCCCGCCGATGATGTGCGGCAAGCGAAAGATCGCGGGGCACGCCCCATTTGATAAAACGGCGATGATCTCGCAGGAAACTGATCAGAAATGGCGACAGCAAAAATGTGACATATCCAAACCGCCATCCTGATCGAAATGCCTGGGAAAAATTGTGGGTCAATCGGGTCAACGTGGAATTGGTCACCGGAAGTCGCTGCCTCGCGGAAATTGAGATTCACCGGCGACCTGAAACGGGAAATGGGGGATGATGATCTGGGACGCCGCTGGATACCGTTGCCTGGACCAGAAGACACCTGGAGGCTGGCGGTTCAGCCTCACACTGTAGCATCGAGGCGCTTGTTGTACCACTGAAGCCCGAGGGTGGCTACCGTCCACAAAAAACTGGAGGAAATAACAAACGACCAGGACAGGGTTTCAAGCGGAGCAAAAAACGCACTGACCAGACAGGCGGCGGTCAAGGCGATAAAAAACACCGTCGCCGCCGCCGTTCGAATCCACCGCAGGTGACGCAGCATGGTGATGCGGTTAATTTCAGCTTCCAGATAGTCTTCATCACTGCAGAGCCGGCCATAATAGGATGCTTCCCGGTTGGCCAATCGAGCCTGGGCGACATCGAGGGTTGAGTGGGCGGCGGTACTGTAGAAGTGGGCAACGTGGGCGAGTTTGCCGGATCGGAGGGCAATCTCAGCCATTCCGACATGGGCCCGAAACAGATTTGGGTCAAGTTCCAGGGCCCGTGCAAAGCACCGTGAAGCCCGATCATATTCCAGGCGTTCAAAATACGTCTCGCCGATACGCTCAAGCAATCGAGGTTCGTTTTGTGAAATCCGGGCGGCCAGGCGCAAACAGGCGCTTGACCGGGTGAGGAGTCGTGGGCCATCGAGGGCCGCCAGCGAACGCAGAAATCGCGCCATTTCATAGAGCAGATGCGGGTTGTTTGGTTCGCGCTGGTAGGCCACCATAAAGCAGTTCAATGCCTGCCGCATCTGGCCTGAAAGCCGTAACCCATTGGCGATGGAGCGCAAGAGCTGGGTGGGAAGTTTGGAGAGATGATCTTGTGGAAAATCAAAACTCTCGTAGCCTTCAACCCTGTCGAAATAGTAGAGCAATTCGCTGGATCGAGGATCAAGTTTATCTTCACCGACTGAGCAAAACAGAGCTTTGGCCAGTTGGGGATAGCCCGGTTCGCTTGAATTGAGCACAAATTCAGCGTTGCTGCCCAAAACCAGCGTGCGATAGCGATAGCGAATTCGGTCAGGTGGAAACCGGAGGCGGGTGGATTCAGTGGCGATCATTTCAATTTCGCCAATTGGCAAATACCAGTTTTGACCGCTGAATTGGGCCAGGACCCAGGTGATTGGCCCCGTTCGGGTGAGCGCGTTTCCATCAAAGACAATGCATTCCAGGTAGGAACAAAAATAGATGGCAGCCGTGATAACCAGACCCAACCCGCCAATCCAGTACGAAAACCGATACAGCAAGGCCAGGGACAGCAGGCCCACAATCGCAGCCGTGATCAAATAGAATCGTTGTCGAGTTCGGAGACGAAAAATCAAGTCACCCTCAAGTGGTTCACAGAAATTTTGGAATTTGATTCCCTGAACAACAAAACCGGTGCTTGACCTGCGGGCAGGTTTTTCTTCCCAACGTTGGAACAGGATCTTGAACGGTTGAAAAGAGAGTTTGTTATTCAGGTTTCAGTTATCTGGAAGATCAATAAGATCCAAAGAAAACCTAGTTTACAAAAAGAACCAACTCAACACCGTCTCGATTTTGTAAAAAATGAAGCCGTCAGGAATCTGAGGCTGAAAAAAACCAGGGCTGAAGACATTGGGCTGAGGGCTAAGGGCTGAAGAAGTCGGGCTGAAGAAGACGGGTTGCAGAATTGGTTTCATTTCATCCCTCATCCTTCATCCTTCATCCTTCATCCTTCATCCTTCATCCCTTTGATTGCCCCAAGCCCTGATTTTTTCAGCCCTGGTTCTTAGGGACCCAGAAGAAAATAAAATCCCACTGAAATCGGGTTCAGGGTTCAGGGTTCAGGGTTTCGGCGATGAGTTGACTGATCCCACTCAAGATGAAGACTGGGGAACTGGCGGGTACCACTCAACGTGGAGTATCTGGCTCTGAACCCTGAACCCTGAACCCTGGTGGTATGATATTTCCATCCGACTCCCTTAAAATTTCTTTTCAAACACAAAGGCTTTGACGATGGCCTGTTGTTCTTGTTGGAGGCGCTGGATTTCAGCCCGTGCATTCGCTTTAGCCTTCGTGAGTTCCTCGACACGCGTTTCCTGGTCGTTGATTTTGGCCACGTAGCGCGCAATCAACTGTTTGGCTTCCGAGGTTTCATTGAGTGTTTTGATGTTTTCGCGCAACCGTTCCTGGTCTTCGCCGATTTTTTCGATTTCTTCATCGGCCCGTTCAATCATTTCCTGAAGCTCTCGCCCTTTCTGGTTATTGGCGATGATTTTTTCCAGAACCGTGCGAGTGGTTTCATCCACATAACCTTTTTCAAGAAAGTATTCGAGGTTTTCACGGACCAGATCACTGAACGAATAGGAGTCCATTGTGGCTTGCTGTTCAGAAATGACAAATTCTTTGGTTTCACGTGGACCCAGTTCGAGCCGGAACCGGTTGACGGTTGGACTTTTTGACGGTGGTTCACCCATGTCTTTAGTCAAAGTCCAGCCCTGACGGATAGGGTGTTCGAGATAGACCGTTTTGGGGCGGTCAGTCTGGTTTGTGACGGTAAATTTCTTCTTTTCAACCAGATAGTAATGAATTTCAAAGGTGCCATAATATTTCCGCACCAGAAACACTGGTTTTTGTTCCGATTCGGTTTTGGTCGTGACCAGCGTACCCAAATCAAGCGCATAGACAACAAACCGGCGTTCGCCCGGCTTACAGCGGTCAATGCTGCCTTCTCCGGCATAGGCATCGCTGTCCACCACTGTCAGAATCCCGCTTTCAAGCGTCAATTTGGTAGAGTTGAGCAGTCGCACGCCGTTCATCGGGCGCTCTTTGTTGATGGCTTCGTTGTAGAGCGACACTCGCTCGCCTTCGAGTTTTTCCTGCAGAATCGGCACCAGGGCTGACCGGTCACGCCGAACCGTCACTGGTTGCGAAACTTTGTATTCAAACAAATCTCCAATTTCGTTTCCGGTTGAAGTCGAAGTGATTCCAGCTTCACCGGTAGTGATTGCTGTACTGAGGGTTGTTGTTGGGCCGGTTGAATTATTGGAGTACACATTCCCTATAGTATTCACCCCAGCTTGGATTTGAGCCAGATTCAATTGACCTTGTGAGGCTGGCGACGGCAATTCTTGAATCTGTCTTTGAGTCACGGTTGAGGTTTCTTCAGATTCTGGTGAGTCACCATCAGTCACTGAAAGATCTACCGGGTTGACATTCTGTGGGTCAAGGTGGACGTCACTGGCAATTGGAAGCACCGGGCGGTACCGGTAGAGCGGTTGCTGGAGCGGCTGAATGAATGACATCGGCGTCCCTGAAACCAGCGAGAGCGAGACGTTTTCCCAGTCTTCTTCGCTGATGTTGTCTACAATCGCCCATCCCTGGAAAAAGGGCTTTCCGCTGCTATCCATCACCACCCGATAGGAGGTTTTCCAAATCGGGGCGGCAATCGTGTAGCTTACGACCATTTCCCGCTGACCTTCACCTTCCGAAGTCACCACGATTGTTTTGGCGTCGCGGCGACGAACAGCGGAGCTTGCATCGGTAAAGGTGTTCAGATCGCGTTTGGTGCCTTCGTCGAGGAGCTTCACACTCCGGATTTCAGCCAGGTCAACACTGGTGATTTCGCCACTTTCCGAGGCAAGCACCACCATTTGGGTGATAGTCGGAGGTTTGTCTTTTTCGACCGCCGGTGTAGTGCGGCGTTCGAGGCTTAAAATGGCGCCGGTGACCGTGCGATTCGCCGTTGTCAGGCTGATTTGAGCGCCCTGCAATTGCCGGAGCACGCCGGCCAGTCCACCGCGTGGGTCATTGTTGGCGGTTTCCGGTGGCATCGAGAACGGGATTTCTCCGAGCCGGGCTGATGGTGGGGCCGAAGAATTGTAACTGATCGCGCCAATCCGACCTTTGCCTAAATCAAGCACAACCATTGATTTCAGCACATCGTCAATTTGCGATTGTTTAAACGGCAGATGGATTTCAGCATCTCCCGTGATCATCCCTCGTCGCTCAAAGTAGGCCACGCCATTGCTATAAAGAATGACCTTCCGCAACGGAAGCGACTGGCCGTGAGTGGTTTCTGCCGTCGGTTTGGCCGCCGGACGTTTTTTGGCTGGTGTTTGGGCAAATGTTTGACTGGAAATGGTCAAAAACAAGACCAGCAGGACAATACATCTTCTCTGGCACATGGTGATTTCCTCATAAAGGTATGTGTTTGACTGGGAATGATTTATAGCTAAGAGAAATTACAAATGAAGAAATTACAAATAAAGAATAAAAGCTCAATCTTCAGTTCTTAGCCCCAAGCCCCAAGCCCTGAGCCCGTTTTCTTCAGCCCGACGTCTTCAGCCCCAAGCCCTGAGCCCCGGTTTTCTCAGCCCTACAGACTGGTCCACTCGCCAGATTGAATAAATGAAGCCCAGTAAAACGGGTGCTGTCGCCTTGGATTTTTGAGCAGCTTGAGTTGGACATTGCGCAGCGCCTGGGAGCGACCTTCACCCGCTTTGAGTCGGGTGTAATAGTCCACCATCAACTCGCGTGTGCCTTGATCGGACACTGGCCAGAGGCTCATCATCTGGGCTTCGCTTCCAGCCAGAACCAGGGCGCGCCTGAGACCATACACACCGTCGCCGTTTTTCACGTCACCCAGACCGGTATCACATGCCGAAAGCACCACCAGTTTCGTCCCCCACAGATTGAGTTGGGCGGCTTCGAGGGCCGTCATCACGCCGTCATTGTCTTCTGTCCCGCCTTGATTGGCACCGGCGAAAAATAACATTGACCGGAGCAGGGGATTGGCTTGTCGTTCTTTTTCGAAATTGAAAGTGGCTTTTTCGATGTTTCGGTCCAGTTGATCAAACGAAGTCGTTTCCGACGTTTGAGGAGCATCTTCCAGAAAAGAGCCATGGGTCGCGATGTGGACCAACGCTGGCCGGTCAACCTGTTTGAAATCCTGTTCTGTCGCGTCAGTCCTCATTTTCAATCTGGCTTCGGGAAAGATGGCCTTGATCTGTTTGCCTTCAACCTGGGTGCCGATCAGTCGTGTCAATCGTCCAATGCGACGCCCCATTGTCTGAGGCCCGGCTCCGTCCTGATAATCCGGGTCGGCAATGATGAGAGGTGGTTGGTGGGGCTCAATGTTCACGGCTAATTTCAACAGGTCACGCCCACTTGTCAGGTAGGTCAACTCATAGTTTTCAATCAGAAATTTCCCATGCTCATCCATGAGGGCAGCAAATGGGATCAGGTTGAGCACCCCATCCGGCGAAATCAGCAGATGGTTGGCCTTTCCACTCAACGCCCGGACTGGTTTCATCACCAGCCGGTCCAATTCCTGGGCGATTGGCTTGATGTCCTGTGCCAGGTTTGTTTTGGGATTGCTCACCGCTTTGCGGAAGGCGCTGACCGCTTTTTCAATGTGTTTCGCATCCCCAAGGTCAGCACATTGAATGCTCCCTTTGTGATCGAACACATACACACCCAACTGAGGTGATTTGGCTCTGGATAGGTAGGGTTGATAGAAGACAAATTCAACCAAAGCGGCATCTGGAGGGATATTTTTTTGAACATTTTCCAAAGTGACAGGCGTGGTTTGAACTTTAAATTCTGCACTTCGGCGACTAATGATTTTTTCTAGCGCTTCCTTTTCATCACCCAGAGCTTTGAGGGAGGTGAGATGATCTTCCAACTTCTTTTGGCCAGGGCCTTTTAACGTCTGAACCGAGATTTGTCCGACCAAATTTGTGTACTCATCAAGCAGTTTTTGTGTTTCAGGGTCACTTTGGTTTCGCAACGTCGCTATCGCATTGGTCATGGCATCCAGTGCCCGCCCTTTGCGTTGCAAGATCAGGGTCATCGCAATTTCAAGCGCGGCTCTTTCACGTGGCGCTTGCTGAATATTTAAAGAAATGGTTCGGTCCTCAGCAATAACAAACGATTTCATGTACTGCTGTTTTTGGCGCTCAGAACCAGAAACCAAATTGCGCTCAAGGTTATGCTCAGCCGCATCGGCTCCCCGTATTCGGTAGGCAATGGACCGGGCAATGTCACCTTTGCCCAGGTATAAATCAGCCAGGAGGTTCAGACTGGAGATCATTTCCGGGTGATCAGGGCCAAGCGCTTTTTCCCGGATGGCCAGTGCTCGCTGAAGGAGCGGCTCAGCCTCCGCAAAATCTCTTCTTGCCAACATCACCAAATTTGCCAGATTCGTCAGATCAAGCGCCGTAACCGGGTGGCTGGGGCCATTCACCTTCTCGTGGCTGGCCAGGGCTCGTCGGGAGAGGGGTTCTGCCCGGAGATAATCGCGTTTGAATTGGTAAAGCAGAGACAAATTACTCAGAGATTCGGCGACATTAGGATGGTTTGGCCCCAATACTTTTTCCCGGATGGCCAGGGCTCGCTGATAGAACATCTCAGCCTTGTCCCAGTCTTTTCGGTCAAAATAAGTTGTACCCAGGTTGTTTAAACCGAAGGCAACCATGGTGTGCTCATTGCCAAAGATCTTCTCCCAAATCGCCAGGGCTCGTTGGTACAGCGACTCAGCCTGTTGATCATCACCCATCAGGCTGTACAGTCCAGCCAGGTTGTTGAGGGCAACCGCAACATTCGTATTCTCCGGACCACCTGTTTGTTCCAGGATCGCCAGAGATCGTTGAAAGAGTGGTTCGGCTTTTACATAGTCGCCTTTGTTCTTATAGAACGACGCCAGATTGTTGAGGGCAAAGGCGACCAGTTGGTGGTTCGGCCCCAAATTGTGCTCATTGATCGCCAACGCACGTTGATAGAGCGGTTCCGCTTTCGCATATTCGCCTTTGGCAAGATAGAGCGCTGCCAGATTGTTCAGCCCTGTGGCGATAGAACTGTGATTGGGGTCAAGCGATTTTTCCCAAATGGCATTGGTTCGAAGGCGCAGCGGTTCCGCTTTGGCGTACTCACCTTTTTCCAGATAGAGCAGGGACAGATTGTTCAGGACATCCGCCGTCTTTAAATGCTCAGGGCCAAAGATTTTCTCCTGGATTGCAAGACATTGCAGGTACAGCTTTTCCGCCTGATCGTAATTGTTTTTCTTTTTGTAGAGCGCGCCCAACAGGTTCAGGCTGGTTGCGGTCAGAGGGTGTTCCAGCCCAAACATACTTTCACTTTTCGTTCTGGCCTGCTGGGCAAAGGTCAATGCCTGATCATATTTCCCGCTTCGATAGAGTTGTTCGCCTGTGGTAAGCAGTTTTTCAATTTCCAGTTGAGCCCGGTCCTGCTCGGTCGCAGTTTTGATCGCTTCTGGCTTCAGTTCGTACTTGCCGGACGGTGCCGCTTTTTCCAAAGATTCAATTTCCAGGGTGTAACTCCCTGTCTGTTCTGCAATCCACGAGAGTGGTTCTTCGCCTTGGATTCCGTTGGGGTTGTCCACTTCCTGCACGGTTTTTCCATCTGGCCCAAGTAACCGCACCACCACGTCAATCCCGTTCTGGTTCACGACCAGTTTCAGGAGGTCATTGGCGCTGAGCTGGACTGAGAAACGGTGTTTTTCACCACCTTTCAGTTCCCGTTCAACTGTCTTTCCAGCCTCCAGTGGGTCAATACTTTGTGCCAGGGTGACAATGACTGCAAAAGGGTTGACCACAAGCGCCAGCACCAAAAACCAGCTTAAACCCAATGTTTTGTCCACTGTGTGGGGATGTGACATAGTGACCTCCGGTGGTGGGTGAGAAAGGCAAAAAGGACAAAAGGACGAAAAGGACCAAAACTCGAAAACCCTGAACCCTGAACCCTGAACCCTGAACCCTGAACCCTGAACCCTGAACCCTGAACCCTGAACCCTGAACCCTGATTCAGTTCACTTTTTCCCATCCAGATTGGTCCATTCGCCAGATTGAATAAATGAAGCCCAGTAAAACGGGTGCTGCCGCCTGGGGGTTTTCAACAGCTTGAGCTGTACATTGCGTAGCGCCTGAGAGCGACCTTCACCCGCTTTGAGCCGGGTGTAATAGTCCACCATCAGTTCGCGGGTGGCCTGATCGGACACCGGCCAGAGGCTCATCATCTGGGCTTCGCTTCCAGCCAGAACCAGGGCGCGTCTCAGGCCATAGACGCCATCACCGTTTTTCACGTCACCCAGGCCGGTATCACAGGCTGAGAGTACCACCAGTTTCGTCCCCCACAGATTGAGTTGGGCGGCTTCCAGGGCCGTCATTACGCCATCGTTGTTTTCGGTGCCGCCTTGATTGGCACCGGCGAAAAATAACATTGATCGGAGCAGGGGATTGGCGTGGCGTTCTTTTTCGAAATCAAAAGATGCCTTTCCAGTATTTCGGGCAAACTGATCTAAGGATGTTGTTTCTGAGGTTTGGGGAGCATCTTCCAGAAAATAGCCGTGGGTGGCAATGTGGACCAGGAGTGGTCGTTTGACCTGTTTCAGATCTTGTTCGGTTGCCTCAGCCCGCACCTTCAAAACCGCGGTTGGAAAGATGGCCTTGAGTTGTTCGCCTTCAACTCGGGTTCCGGCAAGTCGTGCTAGCCGACCAAGCTGGTGGCCCAGCATTTGTGGTCCGGTTCCATCCAGATAATCCGGGTCAGTGATCACCAGCGGCGGTTGCTGGCTTTCGTTTTTGACCGCCAGCCGCAGCACGTCACGCCCGCTGGTCAAATAGGTCAGCGTGTAGTTTTCGACCAGGAACTTTCCCTGTTCATCCATCAGGGCAGCAAAGGGAATCAAATTCAATACACCGTCAGGGGAAATCAGCAGGTGCCGGGTATTTCCGACCAACGCCCGGACTGGTTTCATCACCAGCCTGTCCAGCGCCTGGGCGGCTGGGGCAACGTCTTTGATCAGGTCTGTCCTGGGGGTGCTCACTGCCTTGCGAAGGGCTATCACCGCCTGTTCAATCGGGGTGGCTGGACCTAAATCCGCCCACCTGATCTCACCCGCACGGTCCAATGTGTAGATTGCCATCCGCAGTGTTCCAAATTGAAATGTTTTGGGGGTATAGGATTTGTAAGTGGTAAATTCAATCAGCATGCCATCAGCCGGAAGTTGTTTCTGAATGTTCTCCAGGGTAATTGGCGTCACCTGAGTTTTAAATTCAGTGCTTTTGGTGCTGATTTCGGCTTCCAGCCTGCCTTTTTGGTTTTCCAATTCGTTGACGTAGGCCAGATGTCCTTCGGGTGTTTGTTTGTCAGGACCGCGCAACGTCAGCACCGAAATTTGACCGGCAAGACTGGCATACGTCTCCAGAAGTTGTTGAATCTCAGGTGTTTGCTGTTGCCGCAGGGTTTCAATAGCCTTCGTCATGGCATCCAGTGCCCGTCCTTTGCGACGCAACAGCACGGTCAAGGCTGCCTGTCTGGCCTCACGGGATTGGGGCGCCGACTGAAGATGCAGCGCCAGGGTCGCATCGGTGTAACTGCTTGTTTGTTTGAGATAGAGGATTTTCTGCTGTTCGGAACCTGCGACCAGGTTGCGCTTTAAATCCGATTCGCTGGCATCATTGGCTCGAATCTGAAATTGAATAGCTTGTGGCAGATTGCCTGCGGCGTGAAACATATTCGCCAAATTGTTGAAGTTGGCCGCGACCAGTGAGTGGTCAGGTCCAAATGATTTTTCATAGATGGCCAGGGCCCGCCGGTAAAGTAATTCGGCTTTCTGGTAATTCCCCAGGGAGTTGAAGAGATTCGCCAGATTGTTGAGATTGCTGGCCGTCGCTGGATGGTCAGCTCCCAACACTTTCTCCCGGATCGTCAGGGCTCGCTGGTAGAGTGGTTCAGCGCGTTGATAGTCTCCTTTGGTCCAATACAAATTCGCCAGATCATTGAGTGTGTCAGCGACTTCCGGATGATCAGGGCCCAGCGCTTTTTCACGGATCGCCAGCGCCCGCAGATAGAGTGGTTCCGCCCGTTGATAGTCTTCGCTGGCCCAGTAGAGGTTAGCCAGATTGTTGAGGCTGCCTGCCGTCTCCGGGTGTTCAGAGCCTAATACTTTCTCCCGAATGGCCAGCGCCCGCTGATGAAGCGGTTCGGCTCGTTGCAGATCGCCTTTGGTCGTGTAGAGGGTGGCTAAACTATGAAGACTGAACGCTGTATCCGGGTGGTCAGGCCCCAGGACTTTTTCCCGGATCGCCAGCGCCCGCTGCAGGTAGTGTTCCGTTTGCTGGTAGTTGCCCTGATCCCAGGAGAGTTTGCCCAGGTTGTTGAGGCACGTGGCGACCTTTGGATGGTTAGAGCCCAGTGATTTCTCATAGATGGCCAGTGCCCGATGGTACAAAGGTTCGGCTCGCTGATAGTCCCCTTTTTCATTATAGAGAAGCGCTAAATTGGTAAGACTGTTGGCTACATCCAGGTGGTCAGCCCCCAGTGCTTTCTCCCGGATGGCCAGCCCTTCCTGGTACAGCGGCTCGGCTTTTTTGTAGTCACCTTTTTCCAGGTACAGATTAGCCAATCCCGTGAGGCTGGTGGCGACACTTGGGTGGTCAGTGCCGAGTACTTTTTTCTTGATCGTCAGAGCCCGCAGATAGAGTGGTTCGGCTTTTTTGTAGTCCCCTGTGTTTTTGTAGAGGTTCCCTAAATTGTTGAGGGTGATAGACACATCCAGGTGCTCAGAGCCCAGTGACTTCTCCTGGATCGCCAGCGCCCGCTGGTAGTGTGAATCAGCTTTTTGAAAGTCACCTGTCGCCTGATAGACCAGGGCCAGATTATGGAGGCTGGTCGCAACATCTGGATGAGCTGGACCAAAACTTTTCTCCTGGATGGCCAGGGCTCGCTGATACAGGGTTTCAGCTTTCTGAAATTCGGCTTTGGCACGGTAGAAATTAGCCAGCGTGTTGAGACTGGTTGCCAGCAGCCTATGGTCGCGGCCAAAGATTTTTTCGCTCTGTTCCACCGCTTGCTGGGCCAGGACGATGCCTTGATCATATTTTCCGGCTCGATACAGTTTTTTTGCCTCCGCATCGAGTTTCTCAATCTCAGTCTGAGCCCTGTCCTGATCGGTAATCGGAGCAAGTTGTGCTGACATTGAGCCTGAAACTTCCGACTGGTTTTGAACTGTTCCTTCTGAAGACTGAGCCCGCAAAGTTGTAAAGTCATCAGCCTGGGAATTGGGAAGGTGAGCGATGAAAAGCAGACCTGCGATGATGATCAGGGTCAAGCTGGAAGACGGTTGCACCCGAAACAGCAGGCATTTCATGGGGTGGATTCCTTTCAATTTTAAATCAGGGCTGAAGTTATGCTGGATGAAAAGCACCTTGAATTTGACAAATGGCAGGCATTATGGAGTTAGAAATGAAAGAATGACGGCTGATCGAGAGCAACTCTGAATGTCAGGGTTATGGTTGCCAAGTTTATCATTCAAATTTTGACTGCGTAACAACAGATTTTGAATTGCTTCGTTGTGGAAAGGTCACTTGATTTTGACCACTCCCGCCCAGCAGAGCAATAAAAAGTAGCCGGTGGGCAGCCTGCTTTGAGGCACACCCACCGGCTACTTTCCGGCGACCTCCGGACGAAAACCGACTTTTTCGGCAACGGAGGACGATACAGTTTCTCGGGGAATGGGAAGCTGTTCAGCGTTCAAGCCTTCGCTTACCTTTGTGTTCAGAAGTCTGAAAAAGTTCAGAGTATCGTCTTTAGACGAGAGGGTTCTTCTTCCGTCCCAGTCGTTACATCTCGCACCTGAAGGTATTACTCTGAACCGAAATCATTTTCTAAAATGCTCTATCAGCGTGAAATAGTGAATAGCGAAGGAGTGAAGGAGCAAAGGAGTGAAAATATAGGAGTTAGTACAAGTCCCCATAAATAGGGGATGGAAATTCGGTGATTCCGAATTGGCTTTCGCCCGGATGGGCGCCGGACAATAGCCGGTGGTTTGCCGCTTTGGGCACACCACCGGAGCGTCAGTCCGCAGTGGGTTGCGCCCGGATGGGCGCTGGAAGCTGGTTCGGGTCCCGGTTTTCGTGGAAGTTTCGGCTTCTGGCTCACGACTCCTGTTCCAGCGCCCATCCGGGCGAAAACCAATTTTTCTTTCATCGAGTGGTCAAATTTCATCTCCCTTTTATGGGGACTTGTACTCAGTTCATTCGACATTCAGCCGCTGGCCGGTGATTCTCTCCTGACCCGAAGCCCCATCAATCGGAACTCCATCCGCATCAAAAAACGCAAACGTCCCATTCCCGCTAAATGATTGACCATCAGCGCTTAAATCAATGGTGAATTTGACTTTTCCAGTGCTATTGAGCGTGCCGTTTGGGTTAACCGCAATAATCATAAACGAAAAGGCATATTTCGAGCCGCCCATTTTTTTCCAGACCCCATGCCCTGGGCCGGTATAGAATGGATCTTCCTCAGGTGGGGGTTGTAACTCGCCACCATCTGTTTGGACCAACGTCCCATCTTTGCCGAAAGTAAACAGCGCCGGAAGTGGTGGAAACGAGGGTGGTTCATCGGCTGATGAAAATGTTGCCATCCAGCTTCCCGTCAAGGTTTGTTTTCCCGCCGCCCTGGCCGAAGCCTGGGTTGGTGTCTGGTTGGGTTGATGGAGTGATCGGGCCTGCAAATCAGAGGTAAATCCGGAAACCAACCCCGCCAAAAGGAAAGTAATAATCAGTCTATTAAAAGTCATAACACGCTTTCTCCTTCTCATTGAGATTTAGATGTAATGGATTTGAGTGTGGTGTCGGTTCCGTGGTACTGCAGCACCGAATTGAGGCAGATCAACCGTGCCCTATTAAACTGGCTCAGCGGGTGGAGATCACCCATTTGTGCAAGCTGGTTCAGCGTTTGATGGTCTACCCCAAGGATCAGCGCTGCCTGCTCAACATCAATCAAATCAACATATTCGTGGCATTCAGAACACCATTCCCCGTTCCGATTGGGTTCACGTCTGAGTGACACCGTCCGTTGAGTTTCAATGGTAATGGTGATTTTCTTTCTCATGGTACCTAATTTCACGCCTTTTGATTTCAGAAAGTCAGGCTTGCTGCTTTAGTTTTGGTGAAAAACCGACGCCAGCGACCATAAGGAAAAACTTGAAAATATGTCTTTCGCAAATTCGGAAAAAGGTATGAAATGCGCCTGGAAAGAGTTTGGAAAGAGTTCGGAAAAAACCTGGAATAAGCTTGTCCGGTAATTTATGTCTAAGCAAACGAAGCACTTCTACGAATTTGGAGCCTTTCGGGTAGACCCCCAGGACCGCTTGTTGCTCAAAGAGGGAAAGGTCGTTCCCCTGGCGCCAAAGGTCTTTGACATTTTATTGATCTTTTTGGAGCACCCAGGCAGCGTCCTGGAAAAAGATAGTTTGCTAGAGCGTGTCTGGCCCGACACGTTTGTTGAGGAGGGAAACCTGGCGCGAAACGTCTCGACACTGCGCAAAGTGCTCGGAGAGGTGGATGAGGGTGCCCAGTTTATTGAAACAATCCCACGTCGTGGCTATCGCTTTGTCGCCACTGTCAAATCCCTGGCCGATGACAGTCTGACTGTGATCGTGCAAGAGCGATCACACATTACCATTGAGGAAGAAGTTGAATTTGATCAGCCCACCACAGCTTCCAGTCAAAATGGCAGTCCTCAGGAACGTCTAACGACCTCTTTTGCACTGACCGATCTGGGACGACTGCCTGAGAACTCAATACAGAGCCTTCCCTCCGGTTCAGAATCACGTTCCCGGCACCGACCACAGGTTTCATTTAGTCCATTAACAATGGTCATCTGGAGTTTATTTATTGGTGTCATTGGAGTTTGTGGTGGAGCTGTTTTTTTGCAGAAGCCTCAGGTTCCAAACTCGCTCCCAGTATTTCGACAGGTGAGCTTTCGAAACGGGATGGTGTGGTCGGCCCGGTTTCTCAAAGATGGAGCGACAATTCTCTATAGCGCCGCCTGGGAAGGGAATCCAGGCGAGATTTTTTCACTTCGACCGGAAACCCCTGAATCACGTCCATTTGGGTTGAGTGATGTCTATCTGGCGGCTGTTTCTTCGACTGGGGAACTGGCCGTGATTACCCATCCAGGGCCATTGGCGCATCGAGGAACCCTGGCGCGAGTTTCATTTTCCGGGAGTGGTGCCCCGCGTGAGGTCCTGGATAATGTCTTTGAGGCTGACTGGTCATCGGATGGAAAAGAGCTGGCCGTCATTCATTTTGAAGATGGGAAGTTCCAGCTTCAGTTTCCGATTGGCAAAACGCTGTACGAAGCGCCGTTGCCGGGCTGGATCAGCAACGTCCGGATTTCGCCAACTGGTGAATGGATTGCTTTTATCAATCATCCGGCACAGGCTTACGATAGCAGCGGGTCAATTTTCCTGATTAACCAGAATGGCAACAAACGCAAGCTATCCAGCGATTGGACATCGCTTAGCGGGCTGGCCTGGTCGCCCTCCGGCTCAGAAATCTGGTTTACGGCATCGGCCAAAGGTATCAATTGTGATTTGTATGCCGTCAATCTGGACGGACAGGAACGGCAACTGGTTCGAGTCCCTGGCAGCCTGACGATCTATGACATTTCTGCTCAGGGACAGGTTTTACTGGCGCGCGAAGACTGGCGCACCGGCATTATGTGTTTGCCACCTGGTGCAACTCAGGAACGGGATCTTTCGTGGCTTGATGGATCCTGGCTCCGGGATCTTTCAACGGATGGCCAACAAATCCTGTTTGACGAAGAGGGAGAAGGTGGTGGGGAAACGGCATCGGTGTACCTGCGCCACACGGATGGCAGTCCGGCAGTTCGACTCGGAGACGGTTTTGCAATTTCACTGTCTCCGAACGGTAAATGGGCGTTGGCGCGATACCGGCACACCAAACCGCCGCAGTTGGTTTTGATTCCGACAGGTGTTGGGCAACCGCAAACCATCCCGGCTGGAGCCATTGAATTTCGTGAATATGGCAACTGGTTCCCCGACAGCCAGCGGCTGGTGTTGTTTGGACGTGAACCGGGGCACAAGCCGCGACTCTACACTTTTGATTTAGAGACCAACGTCATTCAACCTTTGACTCCGGAGGGGATTACCGGGCGTCCGTTGTCACCGGATGGACGGACCATCGTCGTGAATGATGCCAGCCGCAATCGGTTCTGGTTTTCGGTTGAAACCGGAGAAATGCGCCCCTTTCCGGTACTTGAACCGCATACCGGGATTATTTGCTGGAGTGCTGATGGTCGTTCGCTCTTTCTTGTGCAGGGAGAAAATCCGTTGCGGATTTCGCGGTTTGACATTGAAACAGGCCACAAAGAGTTCCTGCGGGAGATTCGGTATTTTGACCAGGCGGGATTGATTTCAATGATTCCGATATTGTATTCGGCGGACGGTAAATCATATGCCTACACATATGTGCGCAAACTCTCAAACCTGTACTTGCTGGACATCGCGCGATAAATCCAAATTTGGAGTGCGGCCCACTCGACGCCGCTTTTCTATGAGCGCCTGAGGTCATCGAGTGGGTTTTGCCCAATGCCTGTATTTGCCGAACTGCGAAGCAACGTCACTTGAATAAAGTGTTAGATGGCCGAACTGTGTTCATTCTTCAATTGCTTCAATCCCACGTTGCTTGAGATTCTCAAGGTGATCGTGCATTTCTTTGAGCTGGTCAGGAGAGTGACCCTGCCAATCTGTAACCTCGCCGATGACGCGAAATGGATTCCGGGAACGGTATGACTTGGTAGGATTTCCAGGAAATCTCTTATTGGTTAGGTTTGGATCATCTTCAATGGATCCTGTTGGTTCCACGATGTAGATCCTGCCAGGTCCGGTGCCAACGGCCAGCTCGGCGCCCCAGATGGCCGCATCCAGTGTAGCAGTCAGGTAAACGAAAGCCGCCTGGTTCCTTTTGCCATAGTTGGAAGCATAGCCCGGTTCGATGAGATCACCCACCTTCAGGTCAGCCTTTGTGCCGTGGTAATACATTTGCGAATCAGGATTGTCGAAGGTAGCCATTTACTACTCCACAGATGTTTAGGGGATTTGCCTGATGTTGCCCATCAGGCGCTGAACAAGGCGGGGGCCAAACCCCAGGAGCCGGTAGATACATGCAGACCAAAGAGCAGTGGCCAGTATGAGAAGCTTGCCGCTCATCCAGTGATTATGCGTCTCAATGGCGCATAACAGGCAGATTGAGCCGTTTTTCCGATTCAGAGTCATCCGGTCGCATTTTGTTATTAGATAGTGTTCTGTGACGTACTGTTACGCCCCTGCACTTCGTAACAAAGTTCCACCATGCCGCTCTGATAGGCTTTGACCTCCGCCAGATGGAGAGCAATGTCTCTGTCGAGCTTCTCAAAGAATGGTATTCCATTGCCAATCAAGACCGGCACAACCGAATAGCGGATCTCATCGGCCAGTCCAAGACGAAGGCATTCGCCTGAAACTGCACCACCTCCGACAACCCAGATGTTACCGAAAGCGGGCCGCAGGCGCTCATTTACCAACTGCGCCAGGTCACCTGAGTAGAACTGTACGGTATCCCGAGTCCGTGGAAGATTGCGACTGGTAAGGACGAAGGTCGGCTTATCACCATAGGACCAGCCCAACCCTTTGGCTTCAAAACCAAGCGCAGTTTCATAGGTTCGAGACCCCATAACGTAGCAGTCAATTGTCTTGAGGAATGCTTCGACGAATTCGGGATCCAGCGTATCCCCGTCTGCGAATTCGTCTGAGGTTTCGAGCCAGTCAACGCTTCCGTCCTTTCGAGCGATAAAGCCGTCGAGGCTTGCCACCATGTGGATCGTTATCCGTGAATTATTAGAGATCGTCATGCTTTTGAACTCGACAGTTGTGTTTTGGAACCGAAAAAGAAGGGATTCCCTCGCTTTTGTGTCTTTCGGAGACACTTCCAGCCTGGAAATCAGTGAGTCTCCGCCAGTCACAAACGTGAGTGGACGTGATTTCAATCAGCTCGGCAGACCCTCCGTCGGAGAAGGACGACGCTTTTCCAAACTGGTTTCGATTGCGGTACCAAAATGAAGGTCGTGCTTGATATCCCACTTCGTGTCGCAATTTGAAAGGCCAGGCTGGTGAAACTGTACCGCATACCGCCAGACCGGGTCTGGTGGCCTGCCGTTGGCGCTCTGCTTGAACAGGGAATCATGCCTCGTCTTGGCTGATGAAGTTATAAACGAGCGCGCCGATGCCCGCGCCAACGATTGGTGCCAGCCAAAACAACCAGAGTTGCGCAATTGCCCAGCCACCAACGAAGATCGCCACGCCGGTGCTTCGAGCTGGATTTACTGAAGTATTTGTAACCGGAATGCTGATCAGGTGAATCAGGGTGAGCGCCAGCCCAATGGCGATAGGTGCAAAGCCTTGAGGTGCGCGTTTGTCTGTGGCGCCAAGAATGACGATCAGAAAGAACATCGTCATGACAATTTCCGTGACCATTGCCGCCACAAGAGAGTAGCCTCCCGGTGAATGTTCACCATACCCGTTTGAGGCGAAGCCCTTTGCGACGTCAAAGCCGGGCGCCCCGCTCGCGATCAGGTAGAGCACCGCACCAGCGGCAATGGCGCCAAGGACCTGCGCCACGATGTACGGCGCCAGCTTATTTGCTGGGAAGCGTCCGCCGAGCCACAACCCGACCGAGACTGCCGGGTTGAGGTGGCAGCCCGAGATGTGCCCGATGGCAAATGCCATGGTGAGAACGGTCAGACCGAAAGCGAGTGACACGCCATGCAGCCCGATTCCGACTTGTGGAAATGCGGCTGCAAGGACAGCGCTGCCGCATCCGCCTAACACCAGCCAGAACGTGCCTAAGAATTCCGCGGTATACTTTTTCATGGTCTTCTCCTTAACGAAAGATGGGGAATGGTTGCCCTGCGACGCCAAACGATTGATTATGCATCTCAATAGCACATAACAGGTGTATTGAGCGTATTTTCCGGCTCAGAGTCGTCTAACAGGTGTATTGAGGAAATTTTCAGGATGTTGTTGGATACGCACATAGTAGGCACAAGAAACGACCAGGGCAAGCGAGTTGCTGAGTACAAGTCCCCATAAAAGGGGGATGAACTTCGACCACTCGCTGGCAGGAACAGTGGTTTTCGCCCGGATGGGCGCTGGAAAATAGCCGGTGGCAAGTGTCGCTTTGGACACGCGGCCACCGGACAGAGTCGCCATCACGGGGTTGCGCCCGGATGGGCGCTGGAACAGGAGTGGTGAGCGAGGCGCCGAAAACCCTGGGGAAACGGGACCCGAACCAGCTTCCAGCGCCCATCCGGGCGCGGACCATCGTGGACCCAAGCTCCGGTGGTGTGCCGCAGAGTGAAGATTTCGAAATCAGACCACAGCGACAAGTCGCTGAAAATGAAAGCTGTGACAAGTCCCAGCACTCCACATGTGTCAAGCCGCCGCACTCCGAAAGGTTTTTTTGTAAAAAGTGATAAAGGTTTAAGATTTCCTATGGGGTTGTTTTTGAATAAATTAACCGATGGCCACGCAGCTCTGCCCCCGCTGCCTTAAGCTGTCGCTGCCAGTCTTTGAATTGAACTGGAGGATGAATGACTAACACCCCCGATTTAAATAGAGGTCTCCAAAGTAGTTCGAGTGAAGACCTTTTTGTTGATATTTTCCAGGAAGCGCTAGGCTTTGAGCGTGCTCAGCTATTGTTGCCGCAGTATCCCTTTCAAGATATTGACGGAAAAGGTCGCTCTATCGATTTTGTTTTGCTTTCAAGGCTTGGGAAGTATGCATTTGAGATCGATGGCGAAGCCTGGCATTTTCCGACACAAGGTATTGTTTCACCCAGGGATTATCGTGATTCATTGGTGCGCCAAAACAGTTTGATTTATCAAGGTTGGAAGGTTTATCGGTGGACTGACGCTCAACTGGCAGGCGAACGAGAACGAGTGAGAGAACAGTTGCGCTTGTTCCTGGAACGGGAAATATCTGAAGGAACGTTGGATGACTTTTTGCCTGAGCAACAAGGCGCTGAAATATCACTCCATGCTCACCAAAGTAATGCAGTGCAATTACTTGACGAACTGAGACGACAAGGGAAAACCATTTCGTTGTTGACCCTTGCAACTGGAACCGGGAAAACCCACATTGCCATTTCAGACGCAAAACGGCTTGGCTTTCGAACTTTGTATCTTGCTCACCGGACGGATTTGGTCAAACAAACCCAAAATCGTTTCCTGGAACTTTGGCCGGAAGTGACTTCTCAGGTTTTTCGAAAGAAGTCAGGAAAACCTGACGCTCATGTTGTTTTATCTACGATACAGGCAATGAGTGACTCGCTTGAACTCTTTGATCCAAAAGAGTTTGGCTATATCGTCTTTGATGAAGCCCACCATGTTGCTGCTCCTATCTATCGAAAAGTGCTGGCTTATTTTCGGGCCAGATTCATTTTGGGGCTGACCGCAACTCCCGAGCGACATGATGGTCAATCCCTTCTCGATTTATTTCAAACCACGGCTCACCGACTTGAATTGGAAGAAGCGATTTCCCGTGGATTATTAGTCCCGATTCGGTGTGTTCGTGTTCGAACAAATGTAGATTTGACCCATATTCATTTCAATGGAGTGGATTATCGGGCTTCAGACCTCGAAATACATTTGTTCATTCCAGGTCGGGACCGATTGATTGTTGATACCTACATTGCTCATGTAGCGGGCAAACGGGCTGTGTGTTTTTGTGTCAATGTTGCCCACGCTGAGAATCTGGCTTTGGAATTTCAACGACAGAAAATCGCTGCGGCCCACGTGTCAGGGCGGACGGATGCCGAACAGCGTCAAGCCACCCTTGAAAAGTACCGACAAGGGGAAATCCAGGTACTATGTGCCTGTGATATTTTGACGGAAGGTTGGGATTCACCCGAAACCGAAGCTTTATTTATGGCCCGTCCGACGCTCAGCAAAGTTGTGTATGTTCAGCAACTTGGGCGTGGGACTCGAAAAGCTCCTGGCAAGGAATGTCTCTATGTTTTTGATTTCATAGACAATACCACCCGATATGCACAGGCAATGAGTGCCCACCGATTACTTCAGAAGGAAAAATACTTCCCTGGTGCTCTGATTGCCGCGCCAGTAGAGCTTCTACAAACCGAAGACCGGCAAATTGCTGCCGGAGAAAAAACAACTGCTCACCTGGGGCTTCATTTATGGGCTGAGCGCTACGAGCCAATTGATATTTTCCGCTGGCAAGACGAAGTTAAAGACATGCTTCAAGCCCATGAGTTGGAGCGAGAACTTGGAGTTGGACAACGGACTGTCCGGAACTGGATTGAAGCCAACCGGTTGCAGCCTGATCACACCATTGAAATGGGCAGCCGGGTCTATCATTATTTTAAAAAGGAGAGAGTTGCACAGATCCGAGCCGATTTCGGGTTGGTCGAAGTTACATCAGAAAATATCAAGCAGCAGTTTTTTGAATTTGTCACCGAAATGGATATGAGTTCTTCTTACAAACCAGTCTTGTTACTCGGGTTACTGGAACTTGCCGATGAGCGGGGAAGGGTGAATGTCCCGGCGCTGGTTCAATTCTTCCGGACGTTTTATCTCAATCGGCAAACATCCGGTCAAAAAGTTGAAGCTGAAGGAAAGCGCATGAATAAAGTAGTGACACTGACAGATACTGAGATTGCGTCGGTGATGTTGGAAATGCCGTTTGAGAAATTTGAGCGTCGGAAATATCTCCGCTATTTAAAAGACGTGACTGTGATCAAGTTTCAAGATGCCTTGTGGAGAGTCCTTACCGTAGAAGACAAGCGCCAACTGAAAGAAATAGCTCAAGCTGCGATCAATTCCTACTATGCCAGAGTCTGACAACCCTTGCCTTTTTTGCCACCTCACAGACCGGATTGTCCTGGAAAACCAATTTTGGGTCATGATCGAAGACGCCTTCCCCGTAAATCTTGGGCATTGCCTGATTATCACAAGACGTCACGTCGCATCATTTCGAGAAATGACCCTTGAGGAATTTCAGGCATTACACCAAATGATTCAAGTGGTTACCGGTTATCTTGATCAAACACATCGGCCCGCCGGCTACAACTTTGGTGTCAATGACGGTGAAGCCGCGGGACAAACTATTTTCCACGTTCATTTTCATGTAATTCCGCGCTTCAACGGTGATTGTGCTGACCCACGTGGTGGAATCCGGAATCTCAAAAAGCCTCTGGTGGCTTACCTTTAGGTAGCTTGAGACTATTTTTTAGCTTCGTACCAGCGCCCGACGGCTTCCAGAATTTGGTGTTCAAATTGAAGTTTGAGGTAATTGAGACATGATTGTGGGTAGTGATGTGTCCAGGTTAGATCCGGCACGGACCGTAATTTTGGTACAGGTGCTCATGATGCGGCGTTTTTGGCAGGCCAACAAACACTATTCTTGTTCTCCAAGATGAGTTGTTCAAGTTGATCTGCAGGCAATTCTTGAGCATCCTCAGCCGCATAGTAGTAATGGGTGGAGTTCCGAAAATCCTTTTTTTCAAGAATGAAGTACAGGTTATGTTCTTGATTGGAGTTGCCAAACTCTAACGGATCAATGTTGAAGACGTATCGCACGGGATACAACAAGCATGGCCATTTTGTCTTGTCAGCGATATGCCACACCACTTCCTGGTGAAATGCAAACAGGCCGTCTTGTTTTTCGACGGTCACACTGAAATCGTCGAGGTGGCGAAGAATTCTGTCATCTGCATATGGATTGGTTTCAACCAGTTCGCTGAAGTGAATTTGGAAGAACGCATCATCAACTTGCGAGATTCGATATCTGCCGTGCGCTTCAGTGTTGATGACCTGTCCACCACCGTCAAGCATCCGGACTAAACCATCGGGCTCAAAGTCCAGGCAGTGCAGATAATCATAGAAGTGTGGGTTGGCAGATAATCGGGTTTGATTATCGAAGAAGTTCGTTGTTTTGACCACAATACACCTCGATGAAGGTAACGACATTCGCCAGGCCGCGTTTGGTGCGCCTGCCAGGTTGACCGCCTCATGGCTGCGAACCTGGTTCCAGTGTTTCCTCACGCCGTATCGCGAGCTTTTGTCGGTTCAGGCTCGTCAGGACAGACTTGAGTTCGGAGACCGCTTCGCTGTCTGTCATATAGTCGGCGAACTCTGGATGGAGCATTGCGCAAAAATGGACCACGAGTAACACGTCAAATCGGTCGTTCCAATTGGCCCAGTTCATTTCGCGCATCTGTTCGTAGCCGGGGTCGTCAGCTACATAGGGAGCGCCACCCGGCACGCAGTAATACTCAAGGAAGATATGATTAAAGACATCGCGCATGTCGTCGTCCCAATCAGGATCGCCGACGATTGAGCCCAACGAGGAGATTTCAATCGTACGATTCAAATTCTTGTCGGTGAAGCTACGGAGTTTGATGTATCCATATGTTTCCGCAAGTACGATTCGCTGCCCTTCAAGGGAAAATCGCCGATTCCCCGCTCCCATAATGCGGATCTCGTAGTTCACAACTGCGATGTCGGCGTCGAGCATAAGCGTAACGCGAACGGTTCCTGATCCCGTTTCCAGGTAGTGTTCATAGACAGTCATAGGTAGATTGACGCCTCCATTGCCAGCGACTCAACGACAAGGATAACCCGGTACACGTGACAGAGCTGGATTTATCAACTAAGCCGGCTACGTGTGCTTTGGTGTAATGCATAATAGTTCTTCAGGAAATGATTTCTGCCTGGGAGCGCAGGCAGGACGCCCGCGCTCAGCGGCACACTGCTGAAGCGAATCGTTTGCTGTTGTGAAATATCATCCAAATCCGGTTGCCTTTACCGCTAATTCAGATGGCAGTTGAATGGTATTTCCCTCCCAGTCAACAGTCCACGTATCAACATTTACCTTCGCAATCTCTGCTGGTATTTCACTTATGATTTTTTCATAAATCCCAAATTCGTCTTCATCTTCTGCAGGGAGCGGAAGGAAAAGATTGCTGCACCCAAGGCTATTTGCGCCGGGTAGATTTTCGTGACAACAACCAATGAACCGAGCGGAGGCATATTCCACATCTCCAGTACGCATTCGCGGAAGGGCGAATCGCAAGTACTCAAGAAGACCGTCTCTCCCCCAATGCAAGTAGATCATCGGCCCAATGGCTAATCTACTTGGACTATGAAAGATCACATTTACCGGATCTGACATTGTACTTTCTCCTTAGGAAGCGTTAAAAAATAAGTTCCTGGGGCGAGTTCCGCCACGTCCAGGTTTTGGTTTTGCACCGCGAAGCGTTGCAGTTCGGATAGCCGGTCGGTTGGCCGCTTTGGGCCTACCACCGGATCCAAAGGCCACCCCTTGTTGCTCCCCGCTTCGCCCGCGCCCCGCAGGGGCACGGGCGAAGCGGGGAGCACTGGAGATGACGAACCTGTTTCCGGTGGTAGCTCACAAAGCCTCGCAACCACCGGCTATCCGAACTGCAGCCTTTCAGGATGCTCAATCCAAATGCCTGATTCCCAAACGAAAACGGGAAGTTGATTTTTTACAGTCCCTAAACGCGACACTGTTTATGGCACGCAAATGCCCCAATCTGAAAACCAATTGAACTGGGAAAGCGTGAGCCAGGCTGGAAGGTGCTGACGAAACCAGAGCCGTCGCCTCAAGTTTGCTCAGCATTTCCAGCCCGCGCCTGGCCAGACGATCTGAGCGTTTGGTGAGAGGGGCAGCCCCAGGTTGCCGGGTCAACGCATTTGCATTTTTGTCATTGGTATCGGTCATAAAGCGATTTTTTCGAAGACAGGTGTTGAGACATCCAAAGGTTGGAAAAACATTCTCGCAGAAATGATGATTTACTGGCAATTTCTTTTGAAGATACACTTTGTTGTTGAAAGGTCGCTGGGCTTGACAGATCCCGCCCGGATGGGCGATGGAGAGTAGCTGGTGGTTTGCCGCTTTGGGCACACCACCGGATCGTCGGTCCGCAGTGGTTCGCGCCCGGATGGGCGCCGGAAGCTGGTTTGATCCCGTTTTCGTGGAATTTTCGGCTTCTCGCTCACCACTCCTGTTCCAGCGCTCATCCGGGCGCGAACCTCCCTGGGGGGCGGATTCCGGTGGGTGCGCCTCAAAGCAGGCTTCCTCACCGGCTACTTTCCGGCGCCCATCCGGGCGAAAACCGACCTTTTCGGCAACGGAGGAAGGTACAGTTTCTGGGAAATGAGAAATTGTTCAGACGCCTGAAACAGTTCAGAGTATCGTCTTTAGACGAGAGGCTTTCATTTTGCCTCCCACTTGTCGAACCTCACATTTTGGAATTGATTGATTAAAATGGCCTGTGATGAACGACTCCAGCAGATTGAGGCTGGGCGACAGCCATCCAAAGAGTGAAGATTTCGAAATCAGACCAGCCAGCGACAAGCCGCTGAAAATGAAAGCTGTGACAAGTCCCAGCACTCCAAATGGTCCAGAATGCAAAATGTTCTGGACAAACCTGACATTCATCAGTAGCCTTGCGGATTCCAAATTTTATCCAACTACTTCACTCAATACAGGTAATTAGCCCATGGCAACCGACGATCTCCACGGCGCGGCTGAAGTCCCTCAGTCGGCTGAGCTTTCCACCTCGCTTGATACCATCCGCAAACAACTCAATCAGGAAATCGGGCTCCGCAAACGGGTGACCAAACCCCTCGAAGATGCGCTCCGGGCACTCAAAGACCCGCATAAATTTGCGGTGGCCCTCTCGGAAAGCGTTGCGGCACTCGAAAAGCCACCCCAGGATGTCAACCTGCCCGAAAATTACTCAGAACTGGTCGCCCAGGTGCGGGTGATTGCCGATGAAAAACTCTCGGAACTGGAATTTACCTTCGCCCGCGATTTGCGCACGGCGTTCCAGGAAAAAGGCATCACGCTTGACGGTCCGCCCAATGCACTGGTTGCCGACCTCTTTTTGATCAAGCCCGATATGCGCAAGAAGCGCGTGGATATCACGTTTTCACGCCAGCCGGTCACTTCCAAGACCATCAAGCTCAATGTAGACGCCGTCGTCAGCGCCTATGACCGTGCCAGAAAGGAAATCTTCGAGCGCAAAACCGACTATCCGCAACTTCTGGCCGATTTGTTTGCCGCGTATGAACGCCTGCTCAAACTCAATGGCGAACAGGTCGGGGCACGCACCGGAATTGTGGATCTTTATACCGAACTGATTTGGGTTCGTCAGCCAGCCGCATTTCGGAAAACACCATCCAACCTGACCTTTTTGGATTATCCGAAAACGCACTTTATTTATGACATGCTTCAGTTGCGCCAGCACAACATCCTGAACCACAACGAGTTCCGGCTCAATTTCGGCGTTTCGACCATCGAAGTCGGCAGCGATAGCCGCAAAGCCATGTTCCTGGCGACCGGTGCCAATGAAGGCGCCTTCATTAAAGATTTGTACTTTACTGTGGAGAAATCGAAGTAATGCTCTCACGTGCAGAAGCTCAGCACATCGTGCGCAAACTCGGCGAATCGGGCATCCCGCCGACTCGCGGACTTGAAGCCTACACGGTCGGTCTCGACTCGATGTTGAAAACCATCGAAGACGAATATTTGAAAGGCTACCTGCCCAACGGCGGGTCCAGCTTCAAGCTGGTCGTCGGCGAATACGGCAGTGGCAAATCCCACTTTTTGTTTCGCGTGCGCGATATCGCCTGGAAAAATGGCTACGTTGTCAGCCGTTCCGAACTCAGCCCGAAGGAATGCCCTTACGACAACCAGCTCAAGGTCTATCAGGCGGTGATCAACAACCTGATCTTCCACGACCCGGATCCAAACGTCGAAGACACCCACGGGATTGAGTCCTTCCTGGAAAATTACTTTCACAACACGCTGCGCACCATCGGCATTGAACAAATGCGCAATTCGATGGGAGAACTTGATTTGCGGGTCAAGCTCTGGCTCGATACCGTGTTGCGCTACAAGGTGGAAAGCCCTTCGTTTCGCCACGCGGTTTATTTTTATTTGCTGGCTGTGGCTGAGGAAAACGAATACAAAAAACGGCTTATCGGTGCCTGGCTGCGCGGGGAAACGGTGGCGCTCAAAGACTTGCGTCCGTTTAGCATCACCGAGAAAATTGACAAGTCCGTGGCGTTCAAAATGTTGCGCTCACTGGCGCAACTCATTCACGAACTTGGCTTTTCCGGGCTGGTTCTGCTCTTTGACGAAGGCGACCGCATGGTGAGCATCAGTTCGGCCAAGGCTGAAAAAACAGCCTGCGACAACCTCCGCGAAGTGGTTGACCGGTGCGCCGGAGAAAGTCTGCCGGGAACGCTCTTTATGTATGCCGTTCCGCCCTATTTTGTGACCAACATTGCACCGCAGTATGAAGCCCTGAGCCAGCGCATCAGTTCCAAGGTGAAGTTCTCGCGCAAAAACCCGTTCAGCGTCCAAATCAGCCTTGATCAATTGGATTTTCCAGGCGAGGAATTGTTGACCTTGATCGGCGAACGGCTGGTCGAAGTCTTTGAACTGGCCTATGACCTCAAGCTCGACCACGAATTGCAGGCCCAAAATATCGCGCAACTGGCCACTTCGTGCGCGGCGCTCCTTTCAACCAGCCACCGGCGGCATTTTGTGAAGTCGCTGATTGATATGCTGACCGAACAGCGAGCCGATGGGGAATTTCTCTACGAAGCCGACGGCGTCAATGGCGTGATCCGGCGGGTGACAGAACAACTTGGGCGATCACAAGGCGGAGAATACTGATGGTTGGCTCACTCGTAAATCATCCGCTTTTTGGGCGCGGACGGGTTAAGGAATTGCGCAATGCGGGTCGTGAAGCCGCCGTGCAGTTTGACAGCGGCATTCGAACCGTCGTGCCGGCTTCAATGTTGACCACGCTTGAAACCTCGACGGCAGTGGCGGTACCTCGTCCGCAGCCAATGGCGGTCAGACCGGAACTGACGCCGGACCAGCGCCAGCAGTTTGCCGCCCGGCGGACGATTGAAGCGCTCAGGTATGGCATTGTTCCCCAAAAGCGCATCCGGGAAATGAGCGTGGGCCTCGAACGTCCGCTCAACAGTCTGCACGAAGCCTTTGAGTGCGTGCAGCGCGAAGGCGGGGATTTACGCGTGGTGGTCGGCGAATATGGCAGCGGGAAAAGCCACTTCTTTGAAATTGCCGCCCAGGACGCGCTTGAACGCCGGTATCTGGTGGCCATCACCAGTCTGGACATTCAGGAAGTGCCGCCAAATCGCCCGCAGCGGATTTACAATTCACTGATCAAATCGTTGCACTTGCCCGATCAGCCTGATGAACGCGGTCTCGTGCCGTTGCTTGAAACCGTTTGTTCGCGTCCGACGGCGATGGCGGCGATGCTTGAAAAATTACGGGGAACAATCTTCGCCACGGTCATTCAAAATTATGCCCAGTTGCGCAGCAAGGACGGCGAAGAACTCCAACTCCTGCTCGATTGGATCTCCGGCGAGAAAGTCTATATTTCCGACATTCGTAAAGCCCTGCCAGTTCGGAATCAGGATTTCCCAGCACCAGCGCTTTCAACCATGACGACCACGGCTGACCAGTATTGCTATCTGCTGAGCGGCTGGGGATGGGTTGCTTCGCAGCTTGGTTATGCCGGGCTGGTACTGCTGATTGATGAATCGGAGCATTACAGCCTCTTGCCGCAACGCGGAAAAGAACGCGCCGACAACATGTTTAAAGGCTTGATTTACACCTGCACCGCCAATCAGCCAAACAGCCGAATTACTGAAAATGACCTGGAGCACCACCACACCAACCAGCATTCATTTCGATTGATGGAACACAGCCACCTGTTGACGCTCTTTGCCATGACACCGACGGTCAATGCCTTTGATTACCGGCGCTGGCTCCAACCGGAACAAATCATTACGCTCGAAAGTCGCTGGGATGAAGGCACGATTGAAGAACTGATGTCGCGGCTCTATGTACTGCATCGGCAGGCATATGGGTATAACCGAAGCGACATTTTGCTTGATGTCGCGCATGGCCTGCTTGAATGCCTCGAAAACCGGTTGATCAACCTTCGCCAAACCATCCGATTGACAATGGAAATTTACGACCGCTGCTTTGCCTACCCGGATTTCGCGGCGACCCAGGCAGTTGACGAAGTGCGGCGGGCGTTGCTCGGACGGTAACTGTGGAGTGCGGTGGCTTGACACCGCTTTGGACTTTATGTACTGGCTCAAGGATCGGTTGCACCACACGTGGGATGCGTTTTTCTCGCGGTTCGGGACGTTTACCGACATCCAGACGCGAGCCATTGAGCCTGTATTCCAGGGTCGAAACTGTTTTATCGTCTCGCCCACCGCCAGCGGAAAAACCGAAGCCGTGCTGGCGCCGCTGATCGAACGGCTGTTTCACTCTTCTGCTCGAACTTCCCATTCGCTTTCACTCCTTTATATTGTTCCCACCCGTGCCCTGGCCAATGATCTGGAAAAACGCCTGATTGGACCGCTTGAACGCCTCTCCTTTCGACTGGCTGTGAAGACCGGAGATACTCATGGCCTGCAACAGGTAAAAAGGCCGGATATGCTGATAACCACGCCGGAATCATTGGATTCACTGCTGGCCAGCCGTCCACGAAGTCTGGTTCATTTGCAGGCCGTGGTGCTTGATGAACTCCATGCGCTCGACAACACTCCACGCGGAGACCAGCTTCGACTCTTGCTCAATCGCTTGCGGCGACTCAAACAATTTGCTTTTGAAAAAGGCGACGCGGCAACCAGAGAAATCCAGTTTTGCGCCATGTCGGCCACGGTTGAAAACCCCATCCAGGTGGCCGAACGCTATTTTGCTGATTCACTTGTGGTTGCCAGTACTGAACGGCGTGAAATCAAGGCTGAAATTCTTCCGTTTCAAGGGGCGGATTCGCTAATTGAATTGTTTGCGTCGTTACAATCGCAACGTCGAAAAAAAGTGCTTGTCTTTTGCGAGACCAAAGCCGAATGCGAAGCCTGGGGACATGGCTTTCAGCAGGGAACGCCGTTTGGCGACCAGGTGTTTGTCCATCATGGCAGCCTCGACCGTGAAGTGAGGCTGCGGGCGGAAGTTGGATTTTCGCAAACTGGCGCGGCGCTGTGTTTTGCGACTTCGACGCTTGAACTTGGCATTGATATTGGTGACGTGGATCTGGTCGTGTTGATTGGTCCACCGGAAAATAGCAGCGCTTTTCTGCAACGCATCGGTCGTGGCAACCGAAGAACCGGCCAAACCAATGTGATTGGGTATTTTCGCACGGAAATCGAAGCGGCTTTGTTTTCTGTCTTTCTCCGGGTGGCCACAACTGGTCAACTCCAGCCCGGCAGTGAAGAACTCGACAATGGGCCGTACTGGTTTCGGCCATCGGTCGTGGTCCAGCAGCTTTGTTCCTATGTCAAACAGACGCCATTTGGCGAATTTGACCCGGAACATTCCTTTTCCCTGGTGACTCAACCTCACGGGAACCCATTGATTTCAAAAACTCAGTTTGACTTGATCATCAATCATCTGTTGGAAAACAAAATATTTGTCCCTGGAACTGACCGACTGTTGAAGCCAGGGCCAGAGTGGGAATTGCTCCACGAACAGCGGGCGATTTACAGCAATCTCACCCTGAAGTTACGCGAACCAGTCGAAGTTTTTAACCAGATAACCGGTCGCCGGATGGGGGAAATTGATTTTTGGGTGCCGATTGGCGAGGTGTTTTTGCTTGGCGGGCACACGGTTCGGGCGATCAGGTTTGAAAGAAAGCGGCTGTTTGCTGAACCGACCACTGACGAAGCTGGCTGGCGCGCTGGGGCGTTTGGTTCTGGAAGCCGTCGCATGCCTCCAGCACTGGCGGCGGCTGTCGCTCAGGAACTTGGCTTGCCGCAACCGGCTCATATATCAGATCTTCCGGGAGTGACGGTCGAACCAGACACAAATCCGGAAGTTGATGATGAAATCTTGCCGCCTTCAGAAACCTGGGTATTTCATCAGGCCGGGGAAATGTACGGCGTGGTTTTAAGCTGGATGCTCAATGAACATTTTGGCGTGGATGTGATCGAATGCACGGATTTGCATCTCAAAATCAGTGGCTATGTGCCGACTGAACCGCTGGCCTTTACTCCGGCGCAAGTCAGGACCTGTTTGACACGCCACCGAAAGCATTTTCAGCGGCGCCTGGACGTTGGCTGGTTTCATCGGTTGTTGCCGGTATCCGTCCAAACTGAAGCTCTGGTTCAAGCTTTTGATCCAGAACGGTTTACGCGGTTGTTTTCAGGAAGAAGAATCAGCGGCGCGGGCTAGGGTTCGGGGTTCGGGGTTCGGGGTTCGGGGTTCGGGGTTCGGGGTTCGGGGTTCGGGGTTCGGGGTTTTCGAAAAAGAAATGCCAGCCGGAGGCTCGATTGAGGAGGCTTCTTCGCCTGGGAGAGGACTGATGAGTGGTTGCTGTGATAATTTTTCTAAAGTGATTGATAGTGCCCAATGAGTTGTTGTATATAAAAGATATAAAAATTATACCTTATTATTATGCGAATTAAATGGGATGAGCCAAAACGTCAACTTGTTCTGGCAGAACGTGGAGTGGATTTTGCATATCTGCAGGATCTGGTGAGCCTGCCCTACATTGAAGATCAAAAGTCTGATGACCCCGAGCAATACCGAATCATTGGATTTGCAAACGGAATGATGGCCACGTTTATTGTTGAATATCGCTTTGATGAATTGGGAGAAATTATGTGGATTGTCACTGCCTGGCAATCAACCAAATCAGAACGGAGAATGTATGACCAGGAAACCCATTACTGACATTGAAGAAATCGCACGGCGAGCCCAAAGTGGGGAAGATATCTCCGAACACTTCACCGGGAAATTTGTTGCCAAACAACGGGTTAACGTAGATTTTCCTTTAGCCCTGCTCCGGGCAATTGACGCTGAATGTCTGCTCGTTGGCATCCCACGCCAGGCCTGGATCAAAATGGCCTGTGATGAACGACTGCGCCAGATTCAGGCGGGACGACAGTTGCCTCCGAAGGAATCGAATTAGGGTTTCGGGTTTTCGAAAAAGAAATGCCAGCCGGAGGCTCGATTGAGGAGGCTCCTTCGGCTGGCATTGTGCTTGTAAGCTTTCTCTATGGCAGGTCTTTCACGCAGGTTGGGGTTCAAAGTTCCTGACAGAATGACGAGGGGACAAGGGGATAAAATGACAAAGTGACAAGGGGACAAGGGGACGATGTGATAAGGGGCATAAGCGCCAGGATAAGGGTTTGAGGCCCGAAGGGTCGTTGTTTAATAGCCGTGGTGCGAAGCCCACGGTCACAGCCAGGACGAGACCCCCAAGCCCGACAACAGCGTCGTTCAATGCCAACGGAAAAGACACAGGGTTTCTTATCCTGGCGCTTATGCCCCTGAATCCTGACCCCTGACCCCTTATAATGTTGCCAGATACTGCGCTTCGATCTGGTTGGCCAGGTCCTGGGCACGTTCCTGTAAGCTGTTGATGGTACTGCGGTACTCTTCGACCAGTTCTTTCGAATCCAGCGACGAAAGATTGATCAACACGTTATAGCGCGCACCTTTGATGGCAGTCAGCGCCAGTTGGGCCCCCACGGTGACGTCACACAACAGGTTCGGATTCCCGATTTCGGCCAGATCAGCCAGTTGTTCGAGGACGTTGAACGCTTCGTGCGCCATGCGGAAGGGCACGGTGGCGGCGTGTTGCGTAGCTTCCTGGATGGCGGTGGCCCGGGCCAGTTTTTCGGCTTCGGTTTCCTTGGGCAGGCGACGGGCAGCCAGCACACCGTCAAAGCTGGCGGCATCTTCGTCAATGCGGGCTTCGAGCGTCTGTTGCAGGGCTTCGAGTTCGGTGCGGATATCGAGCACCTGACCTTCAACCGCCGCATATTTGGCCCGGCCTGCCGTCATATTGCACATCATTTGACCCAGCGCCGTGGCGAGGCTGGCGACAAAGGCTGAGACGCTGCCGCCGCCGGGAACGGGTGTTCCAGCGGCAACTTCCGCCGGGAAATTCCCAAGTTTGGCCGCGCGCTTGTCGGCTTCACTGCGACCTGTGGAGATCGTCTGACCCGAAGTTTCAAGCGCCTGCTGCAGCCGGTTTTCCAGAATCTGGTCTTCGCTGAAATTTTCGAGCCGCAAATAGAAGTCGCTGCAGGCATTGAGCGCGGCCTGCGGGACAAGCCCGACGATTTCGCTGCCGACAATAGAAGCACCATAGCGTTCGGCCTCGCTGCGAACCATTTCAAAGGCCCGGAACAGCGGCGTACCCAGGAAATTCACCATATTCATCGAAATTTGCACGATGCTTCGGTCACGCAGTTCAAACCCGAGCGCTTTGACAAACATCAGCCCCCCGTCACGACCACGAATGGCTTTGGCGATTTTTTTGGCGACTGAAATGTCTGAGGTGTTGAGGTTAATGTTGTAGGCAATCAGTGGAGGACGGGCACCAACCGCCACGGCGCCAGCCGTCGGGTGGATTTTGGGTTCGCCGAAATCCGGATGACGGGCCGGGTTGGTCTCGATTTCAGCCCGGATGCCTTCAAATTGCCCGCGCCGGACATCAGCCAGGTTGGCGCGTTCGGGGCGTGTGGCCGCCCGTTCATAGAGATAAACCGGAATTTTGAATTCTTCAGCAATTCGTTTTCCGGCGCGGCGGGCCAGTGCGACGCAATCTTCCATGGTGACGCCTTTGATTGGCACAAACGGGCAGACATCGGTGGCGCCCATCCGGGGATGCTCGCCAGTATGGGTATTTAAATCAATGAGTTCCGCCGCACGTCCGACGCCTCGGACAGCCGCTTCGAGAACGGCTTCGGGTGAACCGACAAATGTCACGACCGAGCGGTTATGATCGGCATCACTTTCCGACCCAAGGAGCACCACGCCGGGAACGCTGGTGATGCTGGCTAAAATTTGCTCGACGACCTCTGGCCGCCGGCCTTCGCTAAAGTTAGGAATGCATTCGACGATAGTTTTCATAAATTACACAGAATGAAGAATTGAGGATGAAGAAACCATTTAGTGGTTAGTGGTTAGTGGTTAGTGGTTAGTGGTTAGTGGTTAGTGGTTAGTGGTTAGTGGTTAGTGGTTAGTGGTTCTTCGAAAGTATTGATGTCTAACCACTAATCACTACCCACTAACCACTCTTTGGTGGTTCTTCGAAAGTATTGATGTCTAACCACTAATCACTACCCACTAACCACTCTTTGGTGGTTCTTCGAAAGTATTGATGTCTAACCACTAACCACTAACCACTAACCACTCTTTGGTGGTTCTTCGAAAGTATTGATGTCTAACCACTAACCACTAACCACTAACCACTTGCTTTCTGAAAGCGGCGCACACCTTACCCAATCATGTGCTGGAATGCAATTTCTGACACGAAAAGAGATGGGAGATTTTTCACTTTTTGAGGGCCTTTTCGAAAGCCATCAGGGCAGGGGAGAGCCCAGAATTGGCAAGATCTCTTGATTTTCTCATAACTTGGTACGAATAATAGACTTGCAGAAACATTGCACAATCTGTTAGCTTCACGTTCAGTTACGTTCTCAAAAACAATCATATACAGCACTGGTTTTCTTTACGAAAGGCCCCGGTTGGCGGGCCGTGGCTGGGTGGATGCTTTTTTGTGTTCATTCAGCCTGGAAAAAAAACGAGTTTGTTGCAAACAGTTTGTGAAACGGGGCGCTCAAGCCCTGATCTTAACTTTGAAATTTTGTTTAAGTGGAGGATGGTCATGACCAAAGCAGAGCTGGTGGATGAAGTTGCACGTGCTGCGGAGCTCACCAAAAAAGACTCAGAAGTTGTTGTTGAAGAAGTGTTTCGGAGCATCATTGATTGCCTGAACAAAGGTGAAAAAATCGAGTTGCGTGGATTTGGCTCATTCCGGATTCGGAATCGTGGGCCACGTCGTGGACGCAACCCCAAAACCGGAGAGTCGGTTGATATTCCCGCCAAAGCCGTGCCGTACTTCAAGCCGGGGAAGGAACTCAAGGAATTAATCAACGGCGAATAACTGCAAAAGCCTGGGCTGAAATCAATGGATGAGGGATGAAGGATGAGGGATGAAATCAATCCGAAGGTTTGAATCTCAGACCTTTTCTTCTTGAGTCCTGGAAAGCAGGTCCAAAAAAGGGATTTGGTTCATCCCTCATCCCTCATCCTTCATCCCTTCAGTTGCCCCGAGCCCTCTACCCTTGGTTTCTCCCCATTTCCTGGCCATTGATATGGATCATTTGTGGACACCCTGGCGGTATCAATACATCAAGGATGAAAAACGGCTGACTGAGTGTCCGTTTTGCACCGTTGTTCAGGAAGAGCAGGATGAAAAAAACTTTATTCTGTATCGTGCCTGCTACAACTTTGTGATTCTCAACATTTTTCCATATACCGGCGGCCATTTGATGGTGATTCCCTATCAACACATTGCCGAACTGGTTGCGCTTGACAAAGAAGTCAGTGATGAATTGATGGATTTGACCAAGTTGTGCAACCGGATTTTGCAGCGGGAATATCATCCCCATGGGTGCAACCTGGGGATGAATCTTGGTCGCGCCGCCGGGGCGGGCGTGGCCGCCCATCTGCATATGCACATTTTGCCGCGGTGGATGGGTGACGTGAATTTCATCACCACCGTTGCGGAAACCCGCACTGTTCCCGAAGATTTGATAACGACCTATCGGCGACTGCACCCATATTTTCAGCAATTGTCGCTGGAACGTTCCGTCTAAATAGCTCCTGCGTCAGTTAAAAAGAATGCGGACTGGCGAACGAAACGCCTCCCACCATGTAGCTTCCCCCTCATAAGCGCCAGAATAAGGGAACAGAGTCCGATCTGGACAAGGAGACAAGGAGACAAGGGGACACAGAGACCATGTCACAGAGGTTGTCAGTTTGAATGAACTCCGGTTGGGAGCAGCGGAATCAGGCTCTCCAATCTGTCTTCGTGTCCTCTTGTCTCCCCAGCTCCTTGTCTCAAACAGACCCAAATTTCCTTATCCTGGCGCTTATGAGCTTCCCCCTTCAGATCCTGGCCCAATTGAAGGGATGAGGGATGAAAGAAAACCAGTTCTTCAACCCACCTTCTTCAGCCCAAGTTCTTGAGCCCGAGTTTTTCAGCCCGAAGTTTTCAGCCCGAGTTCTTCAGCCCCAATCATGCCTATGTCGAAGACCGAACGCATTCGCGATATTCTCGATCCCGTTGCTCATCAACTTCAAAATCCGCAGGAGTTAGACCGGGTGCTGTACCAGATTGCCCGTGAAGCCACCGAATATTTTGATGCGGTGTGCTGCCGGGTCTGGCTCATTCGGCGTGGCGATCTATGCGCTACCTGCCATTGGGCCGAACAATGCTCCGACAAACGCCGCTGCCTGCATCTGAAAGCCAGTTGCGGAGCGCCGATTGATAGTGAATTTCGCCGTGCACCGCTGGATGTCTTTAGTCATGAGACCATTGCGCGCGGAGGGATTGCCGACTGGTCCAAACGGGCGCCGGAATTTGATTTTTTAATTGACCGCACCTGGGCTGAACAGCAGCAACTGGTGTCGTTTGCAACCCAGCCGCTCCGAGTTGAAAACCGTGTTGTAGGGTTGATGGCGATTTTTAGTCGTAAACTTATCTATCCGGCTGATTTTCGCGAAATGGGCGCATTTGGCTCGTATGCCTCAACCGCCATTCGAGTTGCCGAGCTGACAGTTCGTGCCCAACGGGCTGAAACCGCGATGAAAGAAAAGGATCGCGAACTCCAGCAAACCACCCGCCTGCTTAATTCGGTGCTCAATGCCGACACCGAGCAATCCGTGATCGTTGAAGACCTGGAAGGCAATGTACTGGCCTTTAATGAAGGTGCCAGCCAGGCGTTTGGATATGTCCCCGAGGAAGTCATCGGGAAGATCAACAGTGAAAAATTGTATGCGCCGGAAGATCGTGCCACCGGACGCATGATGGAAATTTTTAAGACTACTATTGAGCAGGGAACATATGACGGGACGCTGCGGCGGCTCCGCAAAAATGGCGAAGTCTTTGTCGAGAAAGCGACTTTGACTCTCCAGCGGGATGAAGAAGGCGACCCGGCTGGCTTTTTGATTGTGGCCCGTGAGCTTTCAAAAACCGAAATTGATTCCGCCGCCGCACCGACGCTTGAGTCAGCTTTGCAACCCGTGGTGGTGATTGACCCCTTGACTGAAAGTTTCCAGGCCCTGGTGGCCAGTCAACGCATTGACCAGTTGCCGGATGTGGTCCTGGCTCAAGTTTTACGCTTGCTTCCAATCAAACAGGCGGCTTTTTTCCTGCTCGAAAACAAGAAATTTATTCTGCGTGCGATGTTGAACGGCGATTTGAGTGCCGTCCAGGCTGGCTGGAAGCTGGATTCAGATCATGCCCGACTCTGGTATCAGCAGCTCCAGGATGACAGACCGTTTGAATTGTCAGCCGAACTGCTGCCGGCGAATGCTCCATTTCTGGCTGGGATGGCGCCGTCGGCTGGGTGGTGGGTGCTGCCGCTTTTTCAGGATGGCCCGATGGCGGTGGTGGCGACGCTGGCTGATGGTGGGTTGACCGAAGCTGAACTTGAAACCGGGCGACAATTGATGTTTTTAGCGACCAGGGTGCTTGATCACACGCTCCTGATGGAACAACTCAACGATCAATTGCGCCACCTGCACGCCCGGTATTCCTCACTTGAGCAGGAACATCGTCTGCTCTGCGATCAAAGTACGGATCTTCAGCTTTCACGGGCCCAACTCCTGGAACAAAGCGGCAATATTGAAGCCAATCTGGTTCGAATGACCGGACAGCATCGGGCGCTATCCCAGGAAGTTTCAGAATTAAAAGGATATTCGTCTGAACTGGAACAGGCGCTTGAATCATTCCGGGAACGGCAAAAAGCACTCCAAAGTGAAATCAATGAATTGAAGCCAGCCGCCGAGCGTTCACACGGATTGGCCAAAGCCCTGAGTGAAGCCGAAGCCACCGCCGCCCAATTGAAAGAAAACCTGACGGAAGCCGAACGTCATTATGAACAGGGCTACCGTCGGCTTTCCGAACGCAACGCCCAGCTTGAAAAATCAATGGCCGAACTCCAGCACGAACAACACGACCGTGAAAACCGCCTTAAGCTCCTGGAAGAGCAAAATGCGGTTCGCGAACAGCATCTGGCGACGCTATCGGAACTCGAAACCGAACGAACCGCGTGGGCGGTCACCCAGGAACGGTTGGTGCGTGAAGTACAGGAAGCCGAACGTAAAGCCCAGGAATATCAGGAAAACCTTCGCCGGGTCGAAGCCAGTCTGGCCCAGGCCCTGGAACAGCGAAACGAAGCCCGTGCCGGACTTGAGGCGGCTCGGCACGAAATGCAGAGTACACTTGAAGCGCTGGCCACCGATCAGAAACGCGTTTCGGCGCTTGAAAAAGAACTGCAGCACAAAGAAGCCGAGTGGCACCAGCAGACCGATGAACAGGCGGCCCTCCGAAAATCTGTCTCCGATCTGGAACAGCAGGTTGAAAAATTCCGCCAGCAATGTGCCGAATTGGAGGAACGCTATGCGCGGCGAAATGCTGAATTCAACCTTCAGCGGGATGAACTGACCCGCCTTCAACTGCTGGTGGCGCCCTATCGCGAACTGCAAGTGAAGTATCTTGATCTTGAACAACGTGAAAAGTTACTGGAAGAACGCTTTCAGGGCTTGCGCTCAACCTTTGAACAGGTTGAATTTGAGCGAACCAAATTTGAAGACGATCTGCGCGAGACCCGTGAGCGGGTGCTTGGGCTGCAAAAGGATGTGAGCGACGAACGCCACCAGCACGAACGCGAACTCGAAGCCGAGCGACAAATTCACCAGGAACACGTGATGAAGCTCATGGCTGACATTGCCGAGCTGGAAGAAACCAAACGCACGCTCAATGACCTGAGCACAGCCTATGCCCGGTTGCGTTCGGTGTGGGATGAGGCTCAAAGCGATCTGGCCCAGGCGCGGGCCGCGATGGATACCACGCTCAACGATGTGCGCAATGCCGAGCAATCCACCCGGACGCTCCGGGGTGAAGCCGAACGACTGGCGTCTGACCGGGCCCGGCTCCTGAGCGAAAACCAGTTGTTGCACGCCGAACTGGATAGGCTCAAAGCGATACCACCTGTGGATGTTGCCCCCTATGAAACCCGAATTGCCGAGCTTGAAGCGGTACTTCTTGTTACTCAGGCCCGGCAGACCGAATTTCAGCAAACTTTTGAGGATCTTGAAGCAAAAATGGCAGACCGTTCAGCCCAGGAAGTCACCCTCCACGAACAAATCCACCAGTTGTCTGAGCGCATTACCGAGTTGAGCGCCCAGTCTGAAGCCCATCGGGAATCAACCGAGGCTCTGCAGCGGGAACTGGAACACCTGCAATCCATTCCCCCAGTGGACGTTGGTCCTTATGAAGAGCGCATCGCATACCTTGAACAACGCCTCAGCGACCAGGAAACTGAAAAACTGGCGCGTCAGGATGAAACCGCCAGTCTGGTAGCCGAGAGTGACGCCCACAAGCTTGAAAAAGAACAGCTTCGCGAAGCTTTTCGGGACCTCACGCGTCAGTTTGAAGCTTTGACGGCGGAGACCGAAGCCCGTGAAATACTGCTGCACAGGATCCAATCTGAACTGGATGCGTTGCGGGCCGTGTCGCCGGTTGATGTCGCACCTTTTGAAGCCAGAATTCAGGAGCTGGAAACCTCACTTGCGGCCCAAGTTGAACATCTGGCCGAATCAAAGGCCGAAATAGATCGTCTCCAGAAAGAACAGGCTGACCAGAGGGCGGAACGCGAACACGAACGCGGAGAGCTGGCACGACTGCATCTGCAAGCCAACGAACAATTTACCCAGATTTCCGAACTGTACAGCCAGATTGAGGCTGACGATGCTGAGCGGGCCACGCTCCGAGCGGCGGTGAAAACCCTCGAAGAGCGCATCCACGAGTTACACACCCGGTCCCAGCGATTGCAGATGATGCATGATGCACTTGGCTCAGCTCATGACGAAGTAAAACAATTGCTCGGAGCTGCCGTCCAGGATCGCCACTACCTGGAACGTGAGGCCGAACAGTTGCAAGCTGCCAATACCCGACTGGAAACCCAGGCAGTCCAGTTGACAGCGCTCACCACGCAACTGACAACCGAAAACCAGGAATTGCAGCTTCAGTTGGCTGAACTGAAGCAACAGTCATCGCAGTTAACGTCCCAAAATGAACAACTGCAAACCCAGGTCCTGGAAATTGCCGCACTCTATGACCGCCAACGAAAGCAATATGAAGTCTTTCAGGCACGGTTTTTACAACGATTGAAATTACAAGAAGCCGAGCGCGCCGACTGGCAGCGCCTGCTCGACAATGCGGCTGGAACGGAATTGACTTTGCACGAGACGGTGCGGGAATTGGAGCAAGTCAAAACGGAATCAACCCAATTGCAGGCTCGGAATGAGCAGTTAGAGGCCCAAAAAGGCGAACTGATCATCCAAATTGACGAAATAAATACCCGCTTTCTGAAGCAAAAAGAGCGATTTAATACAATTCTCCCTCGGCTTTTGGACCGGCTTCAACTGATGGAAGCGGAGCGAACTGATTGGAAGCGCCTGATTGACCATGCCGCCGCGATTGAAACAGACCTCCGGGAAGCGCTCAAAGCCAGGGAAGAAGCGAGACATACCCAGGAAGAACAGGTCAAAACCGAGCTTGAACAGGAATTGCAATCGCTGTCAGCAACGTTGGCGGAATCCAGAGCCCAATCAGATGAAATGATCCGCACCTTGCAAGCCCGATTGGACCAGTCTCGGGTTGAACAGGAAGTGCTGCACACCGAGATTCAGGAGCTGCACGGACGCCTGACGGGCGAACTGGACCAGACGGTGTTGCTCCGTGCGCAACAGGCCCAGCTTGAAGCCGAGGTTGTGGAACTCCAGACCAAACTGGAGGCATCGGTTGACGAACAGGCCGTCCTGCAAACCGAAGTTGAACGATTGCAGGGGCGGTTGACCGGCGAACTGGATCAGGCTGTGTTTCTCAGTGCCGAAAATTCGAACTTGCAGGCATCAGTCAGTGAATTGCAAACCCAACTGGAGGAATCTGAGCAATCCCGGCAGGTTCTGGAAACACAGGTTTCAACCACGGCCCAGGCACTGGCCGAGGCTGAAGCTGCCCGGCTCGAACTGAGCCGACAATTTGATACTCAAATGGCTGAGTATCAAAGGGTTTTGGATTCAACCCAGCAGGAAGTTCATCGGATTCGCGAACATTTAGAAGCTGTTTTAAAAGAAAAACAGACATTGCTGGAACAGAGGCCGTTACCGACAGCCGTCCTTGACCCCATTTTTCAATCAGTTGAAACCCTGACCTCGATGACCAGCGAGCCAACCGAAACGTTAGCCGAACCCATGAAGGTTTCGGTCCCCCTTCGAATTTTGTTGGCGAGTGATGCTCCCGATGGTGCTGCTCAGCTACAATCGCTTCTGGTCGAGCAAGGGCATTCGATTTCATTTGCACCAGACGGGGAGGCGGCGCTCTCCGCGATTTTCCTGGAGCTTCCGGATGTGGTGATTGCCAATCTTGAAAGCCCGTATTTTGACACCGGGGACCTGTTGCAAAGCATGCGTCGCAACCCAACCTGGCGAAAACTGCCGGTGATTCTGCTCTATTGTGATGTGCCGGACGCCCAGCGGGGCCTGCTCCCGGCACAAAACGAGCAGACCCGATTGCTTTTCCAGGATGGACTCACCGAAGATACCATCCGTCAGGCCCTCACGATTGCCCAAAAATGAAGAATGTTTCCATTCTTCATTTTTCATACTCAGGATCTTTTTACAGACATCTCTTCCTTAACCATGTGGGTCAGTACCACCTGCGTCAGCGGGTGGGTTGAGAATCAACCGGACCCACCCGCTGACGCAGGTGGTACTGACAAATTCTTTATTTTATGCCAATTGAAGATTTGCGAGAATTTATCAGAGCCCTCGAAAAGCAGGGGGAACTCAAGCGCATCCAGACTGAGGTTTTGTGTGAGCTTGAAATCACCGAAATTACCGACCGCGTTTCAAAAGCTGGTGGCCCAGCATTGTTGTTTGAAAATGTGACCGGTTACCGCACCCCGGTTCTCATCAACGCTTTGGGCAGTGAGCGCCGAATGCTGATTGCCCTGGGGGCGGAATCCTATGACGAAATTGCCGGTCGTCTGACGGAACTCATTGATTTCAAATCACCTGAAGGGCTGATGGAGAAAATCAAACTGCTGCCGAAACTGGCCGAACTGGGCAGTTTCTTCCCCAAACGGGTCAAAAGCGGTCCCTGTCAGGAAGTTGTGTTGCTCGAAGATGAGTTTTCACTCCTGAAATTGCCTATTTTGAAATGCTGGCCCGAAGATGGTGGCCGGTTTATTACTTTTCCGCTGGTATTTACCAACAATCCATTGAACGGCAAGCGCAACGTCGGAATGTATCGCATGCAGGTATATGACGGTCAAACCACCGGCATGCACTGGCAGATGCACAAACACGGGGCGGCCCATTTCCGCGAGCACGTACGCACTGGCCAGCGCATGCCGGTTTCAGTTGCGATTGGTGGCGATCCGCTGCTCACGTTTGCCGCGATTTTCCCGTTGCCGGATGACCTGGATGAAATGATGCTGGCCGGGTTTCTCCGCTCAAAGCCCGTGCCGATGGTGAAATGCATCACCAACGATATCGAAGTGCCGGCCAATGCGGAAATTGTGCTCGAAGGCTACGTTGACCCGCATGAACAGCGGGTCGAAGGTCCGTTTGGCGACCATACCGGGTTTTACACCGAAGCCAAAGACTTTCCGGTGTTTCACGTGACCTGTGTCACCCACCGCCGCCATCCGATTTACCAGACCACCATCGTTGGCCGTCCCCCGATGGAAGACTGCTTTATGGGTGAAGCCGTCGGACGAATTGCCATGCCGGTCCTGAAACGGCAATTTCCGGAAGTGGTAGACATGCATCTGCCATTTGAAGGCGTCTTCCACAACTTGATGATCGTGTCCATCAAAAAAGCTTTTCCCGGCCACGCCCGAAAAATTATGAATTCTGTCTGGGGCACGGGGCAGATGATGTTTACCAAATGCATTATTGTGGTGGATGAAGACGTGCCGGTTCGGGATCCACAGTATGTAGCCTGGTATGTGCTCAACAACATTGATCCGGAACGCGATATCCAATTTACCCTGGGCCCGATTGACGAACTGGATCACTCTTCTCGAATGATCGCTTATGGTTCTAAAATGGGAATTGATGCCACTCGCAAATGGCCCAGTGAAGGATTTCACCGTGACTGGCCGAAAGAAAACCGAATGTCCGATGACATTGTCAAGTTAGTTGATGCCAAGTGGAAAACGCTGTTCAAATAGGGTTCCGGGTTCCGGGTTCCGGGTTCCGGGTTTTCGAAGGGGGCGCGGTTCAGAGCAACAGCGCCCTTACGTCGTGTCACCTTGTCATCTTGTCACCTTGTCATCTTGTCATCTTGTCACCTTGTCATTTTGTTACTTGATGAGTCCTCAACCCAAAACCTATGGCTGATAAAATTCTGGTGGTAGATGACGATCCAAGCCTCCGCAAGATGCTAACCACGGTGCTGAGCAAGCACTATCAGGTGGAAGAAGCCGCATCGGGCGAAGACGCGCTTAAAATTGCGGCTCAAGGTGACGTCCGACTGGTGTTGCTCGATGTGATGATGCCGGGAATGAGTGGGCTTGAGACCTGTCTGCGGTTACGCCGGAATCCACGCAGTTGCCATGCCACGATTGTCATGCTGACCGCTCGTAAGCAGGAGGAAGATGTTGTCGAAGGGCTCAAAGTCGGGGCGGATGATTATTTAACCAAGCCGTTTAAATTCTCTGAGTTGATTGCCCGCATTGATTCACACCTGCGCCGGCAGTGGCGCGAATTGCAAGCCAGCCCGTTGACTGGGTTGCCGGGAAACCTCCAGATTCAGGCGATTATCAAGACCAATATCAAAGCTGGGATCCGGTTTGCCGTTATTCACGCCGATCTCAATAACTTCAAAGCCTATAATGACCGTTATGGATTTACCGCCGGAGATGAAGTTTTAAACTTTACCGCCAACGTGTTGACCAGTGCCGTCAACGTGTTAGGCGTGGCTGAAACCGATTTTGTCGGCCATATCGGGGGTGATGATTTCATTATTGTGACGGCACCGGAGCGGAGCGAAGCCCTCTGCCAGACCATCATCGAGCACTTTGATGCCGAAATTGAGGACTTTTACACACCGGAAGATTGGGCCCGGGGAGGAGTCATCGTCACTGATCGTCAAGGAAACCATGGGTTGGTTCCCGTGCTCAGTATCGCTCTGGCGGTGGTTGTCTGCGATGGTCGCTATATTTCACACCCCGGTCAGATTGCCCAAATTGCCGCCGAATTAAAGAAGCAAGCCAAAGCCAAAGATGGAAGTGAATATATCGTTGACCGTCGCTCCACCTGGTCTTCCATTCCAGAAACTTCCCCGCCAGAACCAGCTCAGGAATGAAGTTAGTGGTTAGTGGTTAGTGGTTAGAAATCAATACTTTCAAAGAAGAACCAAGAACCAAGAACCAACCACTAACCACTAACCACTTTCTTCATTCTTCACTCAGCCTTCATATAGGTTGTGAGGCGATCAAGACTGTGAATCAAATCCAAAAACTTGGTTCCGTCAGTCATAACCGGGGTCAGTTTGAGCGACAGTGCATATTCCATATGCTGAATCAGGGCAAAGTCCTGAATCTGAGATTTTGGGAATGGGGGAGTAAACACAACGTCGTTGTGAATGATATCGGATCCGCCAGACGTCTCTCGCCACCAGTGAAGTACATAAAACGCCTGATCCTGGTTGATGACCAGTATCAAATTGACCACATCAAAACTTCCCAGAAATGTAACCTGTTCTGCCTGATCAAGTTGCTCAGCCGTCAACTCACCTCGTGAATTGCCCACATTTCGACCCACATGCTCATTGAGCCGTTGATCTTTGACCACGACCATCTGAACCTGCAGCGTGTGGGGCACATGGAGCTTCTTAAATCCTTCAAGAAGTTCGCCATAGGTGCCGTCACAGGTGCTATAAGTTTGATAAACCTGAGGATATGCTTTTTCAGCCGGGCGGTTTTGATAGACCCAGTTGAGTTGGGAGTAACATTTTTCGAGTCGGTCTGAAAACCCCCGGACTCGTTCTGCCCAATGAGAATAGGCAGCCTGATATTCGGTGAATTTCATTCGCTTCGGGTTTGGAAGCGGGATCTCTGCCGTCGGGGAAAGAAACTCATTCCGGGTACGGTTGAGGTCTTCCTTTAAGGCGATGAGTTCTGAATTCAACTGTTTGATATCAACTGGTGCTTGTGATTTTGCTGGTTGAAACGGTTTCGTTGTGGGAACCAAACCAGTAAGCTGGGGAGCCGCCAAAATGGGGCTGGCCAATAAAAACCCCGTGAAGATGGAAGCACAGGTGAAACCAGTAAATCGGCTATTCATACACAAACCTCTCTCCTGAAATGAAGATGACGGAACGGTATCCCGGGAAAATAGGAAAAGAGGGAAAGTGTAGAGCCTGTACATTACCAAAAATGAACTGGAATTTCCAGATTTTTGAATTGGGTTTAGTTGGTGTAGGTGGTAATCCGATCCAGAAAGTCGTGCAGGTCAAGTAACTTTTCACCCTGGGCGGAAACTGGAGTGAGATTGAGCGACAGGGCCAGTTCCATATGCTGGGCTGGGCTGTAGCCTTGAACCTGTGCCAGTGCAAATGATTGTGAAAAGACAACGTCATTGTGCAGAATCTCTGGCGCGCCAGGTTGATTGGGGCGTTCCTTCCATCGTTGAAGGATATAAAAGGCTTGATCCTGTCTAACGACCAGAAACAGATTGACAACGTCAAAGCTTCCGATGAAGGTGACGGTGTCAGCCTGATCAAGTTGTTCAACCGTCAAGTCAGCCCGGGTATTGCCTGCATTTCGACTGACATGCTCATTGAGCCGGCCATCGTTGACAATCACCATTCTGACCTGAAGCACGGTTGGGGCACTGAGTTTCCGAAACCCTTCAATCAGTTCATTGTAAATGCCATCACACGTGGTGTAGACCTGAAATACCTGTGGGTAGGCTTTCTCATTCGGGCGGTTTTGGTAAATCCAATTCAACTGGGCATACGCCTTTTCGAGTCGGGCGGAGAAACTCTTAATTCGTTCCGCCCAGGTGGTATAGGCTGCTTGATAGTCGCTATATTTCATCCGCTTCTGGTTGGGAAGCGGGGTTTCAGTGCCAGGCGATAAGAATTCCTGTTTGGCACGAGCCAGATCCGCCTGAAGGCCAGCCAGTTCAGCGGTCAAGGCTTTGATGTCCACTGGGCTTTGAGGCTCAGTTAGTCGAGAGGATTCTGTCGGTGGAAGGGATGCCGAAAGTCCGGAAGTACCAAAAATGGGCAGGCTGAGCAGCAGACCCGCAACGGCAGACATGAAAATAGATCGAATGTTTTGATTTTTCATACACGAAACCCTCTCCTGATGGATATTTCTAATTTGGTTGACCTATGGATCTAAGGAGGAGGAAACAAGGAGTGTAGAATTCCTATGTTACAAGAATCTAACCCTCCAAACCAAGTTGCCGGACCCGATGCGGATGACAATGTGACAAAATGACAGGGGGACAGCGAGGCAACTGTGGAATTTTGGATTCTTGAGCTAAATCTCCTTTGAAATCACAAATTTGAATTGACAACTCATAAACTGATTGAAAAAACTGGATTTACTGACTACTGACTACTGACTACTGACTACTGACTACTGACTTATGAAATTCACACCTGAATTTTTTGATGCAATTACCCAGATGGTGACAGAAGCCGAAGCGCTGACTTCAGCCGAACTGGTGGTTGTGGTCCAGCCCCAGTCCGGCCAGTATCGGGACGTTGCCTATCTGGTGGGCGGAGGACTCGCCTGGCTGGCACTGGCGTTTATGATGTATTCGGATTGGGTATTTGAAATTGCTTATCTCCCGTTTGAGTTGATTGGAATTGCAGTGGGTGGCGCGTATCTTAGCTCATTGACGCCACTTCGCCGGTGGTTGACTTCACGCAAACGTCAGTCGCGACAGGTCAGGGAAGCTGCGCGGGCGGCGTTTGTTGAATTCGAAGTTCTGCAGACGCGCGGACGGACCGGGATTTTAATTTACTGGTCGGTGATTGAGCAGCAGGTTGAAATTGTGGCCGATCTTGGTGTGACGACTGCCATTCCACTTGAAGCCTGGAAGCAAGCTGTGGCTGAATTCCAAACGGATAAACCTACGCGGCAACGAATGTCTGATTTTCCGGAAGACCTGCTCGCCTTTGGCCGATTTTTGAGCCGCTACCTCCCAGCCACGGCTGATAACCCCGACGAACTTCCAAACCGTCCGCACATTCTGTCATGAGTTTTTTCAAACGACATTTTTTCCTGGTGTGTCTGGTGGTGAGCCTGTGTGGCCTTCTGGTTTGGTTTGAACTGGCCGATGGGTCAGCTCGCCCCGGTGGCGGTCATTCATATGGCGGCAGCCGAAGAAGTAGCGGCGGCGGGAGTGGCGGGAGCGGTGGGAGTGGGAGCGGCGAAGGTCTTTTTTTCCTGCTGGAGTTGATTTTTCGCCTGATTTTTTACTATCCAAAAATCGGGATACCGCTCTTACTCATTGTCATTGTGTGGTTTATCTATAGTTCACGCCACAGCCAGGTGCCATCATATTCATCGCGCGTTCCGCAAGAGTGGGAGCCCCTGCCGTCACCGGTGACCATTTCCCAGCGATCAGATGCGCTCCGGGTCCATGATCCAAACTTTTCAGAAATTCTCTTCATGGACTTTGTGGCCGCGCTGTACGGTCGAGTCCACGAAGCCCGTGGTCGGCAGGGGCTTGAACCATACCGGTCTTTTGTCAGCCCGGATGCGTTGAACCAGCTTGCCTATCAAACTCCGGCGGACGTGGTCGGAGTGACTGGAATCGTGCTTGGATCCGCCACCGTGATTGATTTCACCCCAGTTTCAGAGCCGGTAATCACCATCACAGTTGAATTTGAGACCAATTACACCGAACTCAATCGCCACGGCGAGGGCCAGACGACCTGGTATGCCCGTGAACGATGGGCATTTCAGCGAAAACGGGATCTGCTGTCGCGCCCGCCGGAAAAGATCACGGTTGACCGGTGTCCGAAGTGCAACGGGCCACTTGAAAAACGCCCGGACGGGAGTTGTGCCTTCTGTGGCGTCATGATTTCAGGCGGAGACTTTGACTGGTTTGTGATTCGGATTGAGTTGCTTGGTCGCGAAGATCGCGGGCCCGCCTTGACCCAGGATGTGCCCGAGCGGGGAACTGACCTGCCAACCGTGTTTCAACCCAATGTTGAATTGGTGTTTAAGCAGTTCACTGTGTTGAATCCGACGTTTCAGTGGGGAGTCTTTGAAAAGCGCGTCCAGCACATTTTTCACCAGATTTACCTGGCCTGGACCTCGCTGGATTGGGAGCAGGCCCGTCCCTTTGAAACGGACAATGTGTTCCAGATGCACCGCTACTGGATTCGCGAATATGAGCGGCAGGGACTGCGAAACGTGCTCAAAGAAATTCAAATCAGCCGCATTGATCTGGCCAAAGTCAAAGCGGATGCGTTTTTTGATGCGATTACTGTCCGCATTTTCGCCAGTTGCATTGATTACACGGAAGATTTGGCGGGGACGATTCTCTGTGGCAAGCCCAATAAACCGCGCATTTTCACTGAATACTGGACGTTCATTCGTCGCCGGGGAGTGGCTTCCGTGTCAAAAGGGAACTCAAGTTGCCCCAATTGCGGAGCGCCGCTCCATATCAATATGGCGGGTGTCTGTGAGTATTGCGGCAGCAAAATCACAAGCGGCGATTTTGACTGGGTCCTGAGCCGCATCGAACAGGATGACGCGTATCGAGGATGACAGGATGACCAGATGACCAACTGACAGGGTGACAAGGTGACAGGGTGACAGGGTGACATTCTTCAAAAACCCCGAACCCCGAACCCCGAACCCCGAACCCTATTTCTTCTTAACAATGAGCGCTCTTTGTAACTGATAGATAAACAACAACATCGAGAGTGAAAGCCCAATCACTGCACCGATTCCAATTCGGAGCAGGTCAGACGCAATCGGTAATCCGCTCAATGACCAGAACACCAGCACCGACAAAAACACAATCACATACCACAACCAGAGCAGATTTTTTCCGGCAACGCTGATTTCCGCGTTGCAGTTGGAACAGATTGTCGTGCGCTCAGGCACAATCCCATCAATGATTGGTTTTCCAACCCACAGTTTGCTGGCCGATGAAATCGTCGGCTTCTGGCAGTTGGGGCAAGGGTACATGACTCGGTGGCTCCGCTGTTTCTTGAAGGTTTGTTCGTGATCTGAAGTGAGTGGTGTGGCCGGGAATTCTATTTCGAAAGCAAGAAAAATGAAAACATTTCTCCAGTTTCAACAAGGTATTCAATCCATTCCGATGGCGGCAAGCTGGCATTTGTCTGATTTAGGCGAAGCACGCGGCAAACAGGAATTATTTACCCGTCAGTCACCACAAAAGTTAAAAGTCCTCAGGGAACATGCCTTGATTGAAAGCGCTGTCTCATCGAATCGAATCGAAGGGGTTGAAATTGATCACAAACGGATTGGAACCGTTCTGTTTGGGAAATCGCTGTTGCACAATCGAGATGAGGAAGAAATCCGGGGCTACCGGAATGCACTTCAGTTCATTCACAATCAAGGTGCTCGGCTTCGGTTGGATTCTGATCTGGTGTGCCGACTCCATGCGTTGACTCGGGGGCTGGCTGGCGATGCTGGTCAGTTTAAAACCAGGGAAAGCCACATTATTGAAAAATACCCTGATGGTCGTCAGCGAGTTCGGTTCCAAACTGTCTCGGTCTCAGAAACTCCACAGGCAGTTATTGAATTGATTGCGCTTTGGCATCAATGTTTGGAAGAGCGATGGGTTCATCCGCTGATTGCGATGGCCGCGTTCAATCTGGATTTTCTGTGCATTCATCCCTTTCGAGATGGCAATGGGCGTGTTTCCAGACTGTTGTTTCTGCTCCAATGTTACCAGCTTGGGTATGAAGTCGGGCGATACATTAGTTTGGAACGGATCATTGAGCAAAACAAAGAGCGATACTATGAAACCCTGGAAGCCAGTTCACAGCGGTGGCACCAGGGTCACCACGATCCCTGGCCGGTGATTCATTTCTTTCTCTTTGTTCTCAAAACGGCGTACCAGGAATTTGAGCATCGGTTTGAACAAGCTTCAGCCCCCAAAGGGTCAAAAACCGAACTGATTGAGGCAGCAATTCGATCTGGTTCCGATACTTTTACCATGACTGATTTGGAACGAGCCGCTCCTGGCGTGAGCCGAGACATGATCCGTGCAGTTCTCAAACGGCTCAAAGATGATGGACAGGTTATGTGTCTTGGTCGTGGTCCTGGTGCCAGATGGTCTGTTATTTCCCAAAAACAGCCCAAAGAATAAGGGTATTACCCTTAAAAGAGGGTAAGAAAGAGGGTAATGTCATTGGGGCTGAGGGCTCAGGGTATAAGCGCCAGGATAAGAACCCCCGCGTCTTTTCCGTTGGTATTGAATGACGCTCTTGTAGGGCCTGGGTCTCGTCCTGGCCGTGACCGTGGGCTTCGCACCACGGCTATTAAACAGCGACCCTGCGGGCCTGAATACAAGAACTTCATTGCGAAAAGGTATTATACCAGGTTGCAATGAAATGATTGTATTAAAGAATAATCAAGTAGTTCAATCAAATAAACTTAGTGAACTACTGACTACTGACTACTGACTACAAACTGGCATTACTCCGAGGGATTTGGAGCCACTGGAAGCGCTTCGTTGAGGCGGCGGCGGACATCCGTCTCGATTTCCGTAAAGAGCAAGGTTTTGGTGATGGTGAAAAATGCGGTCAGCAGGCTGTGAAGCGGAAACATCACCATACAAAACCAGATAAACGCATAACCCAGTTGGTGAAAAAGAACGGCAACCGCACAGGCGGTCCCAAAGACAGTTCCCCACCGGAGCAACCAGTAAACCGAGAGCAGCCGCCAGTTTCTCCCAAAGTAGGTTTGACTGGAGAGCAGTGGATCCTGATTAAAGCGGTCAAGAAGCAGAAATTCCATGACAAAACTGCTGCTGCCAAACGCATACAGCGGTGGAATCAACGCGATTGGGAACAGAAGTGAGGCGAATGACCAGGGGCTGAACTCGCCCGTAAACGTTGGGATCAGAAAAAAAATACCCCAGATTGCAATCAGAAGTCGGTAGGCCCCAATGACCGGTACCGTGCTGAGCAGTGATGCGAGGTGTTCTGAGATCTGACCCGTAATCCGGTGCCATTGCAGCGCTTCACCTGCTTTGTAAAAACCAGTCGTTACCGTCAACGTTGCCAGTTGCCAGAGATTGATAACGACACACAACGCAATCAACGCAACCGCTACCGGCCAGTAGAGAGCACCTGAAATACCAGGGTCGTTAAACATCAACCAGCCGATGGTAAGAGCACGAAAACCCATTTCTAAAAAAAGACCCAGCGGCACAAAAAACCAGGGAAACAATGCCAGCGCTTCCCTGAGTGCTGTGAATAATAATCCCACGGGTAAAGGTGGGGTATTGTTCAGAATCTCGGTTATTCGCCAGTTCAGACCCAGCGGGCGTTGATAAACCAGTACACCGCTTCGGAGGTCAGTTTCAGCCGGTAAGACCGAGTGGCAGCGCTCACACATACCAGTCTTCGGGTCGAACAAATCAGCCTGATGGCACACGTCACAGCGTGTCGGGAGCAGTTCCTGTTTGATATGGAATGTTTTGAACTCCATATGATTGGTTCCTTTTGAAGTAGAGCATTTCAGAAAAGGGTTCAGAGTATCGTCTTTAGACGAGAACAGTTCATTCTACATCAACTTCACGCCTGAAGATGTGACTCTGAACTTTTGCCCACAGTCCAAAATACAGTGAAACCAGTTGTCAGGTAGACTGTAGATGCATATAGTCAGTTCCCCAAAAGTTTACAATCCCCAAGTCCTGAACCCTAAATCCTGGTGTTGGAGTTATTTATGTCTTCAGTGTTTTACAGAATCCAATCGCCGCACGTCATTCGCGAGCAATTTGACGATGAGGTTGTGATTGTCAATCTTGAAAGCGGTGCTTATTACAGCCTTGATGATGTTGGTGCTGTGGTCTGGACCTGCCTGGAACAAAAACAGCCGATTGTGGAAATTGTGGCCAGTGTCCGCGCCAAATACGCTGGTGAGACGGCTGAAATTGAGACGGGAACCCACCAGTTTCTTGAACTTCTTTGCTCTGAAGGGTTGATCAATGCCGATCCAACCTGGTCCACGCTCTCATCTTCAACGGCTGGTTCAATCTATGAAACAGGCACCAGCAAGCTGAATTTTACTGCCCCGAAACTCAATAAATACACTGACATGCAGGATTTGCTCCTGCTTGATCCGATTCACGAAGTGGACGAAACCGGATGGCCGACTGCGAAAACCTCATCTTCGACCAATTAAGCCCACCTCCTGTGGAATCAATCACTGACTACTATCAGGCAAATTTTGAGGCGTTTGAACAGGCCACACGTCGTGGCGAACCTGTACCTGACCGATTTTATGCCATCGCTGGATTTACGATTCAGCTTCGATTTGCTGGTCCAGCACTGATTCGATTGATTCTTCCTGCGCTGGAACATCTCGCCGTGGAGGCCGTTCCCACACCGGACCTGACCATTGATTTGTGGGACAGTACATCCACTTCAATTGGGGCACCGCCTCCACCCTGGAATGCCGGGCGACATTTTGCCCATGGCGAAGTCAAAGAATTTTGTACTGATCGGTTTTATACCCACCTGGATGTCGGCCCGAATGCGCTCAGCTTACTCGACTTTGACCGGAAACGGGCCATTTTTTGGGTGCCAGATCAGAGCGCAATTCCCGATTATGAAGTCTCGGTGCCGCTCCGGACTATTTTGCACATCTGGCTGAGTCGCTTTGGACGCCATATTGTTCATGCCGGGGCGGTTGGTCTCCCAACTGGTGGTGTGCTGCTCATTGGCCATGGCGGCGCTGGGAAATCAAACACGGCGCTGTCCTGTCTTGGATCTGAATTGAAATATCTGAGCGACGACCATTGTCTGGTTGCGGCAGAACCGGAACCAACCGTCTACAGTGTCTATGGTACTGGGAAGTTGTTTCCCGAGGACATTGCCCAGATTCCGGTATTGGCGTCACTTGGTGATGACGCTCCGATTTTGCAGACCGAAAAGGCACTTTTTTACCTGCACCGGCATTTCTCACACAAGATTCTGACAGAATTTCCATTAAAAGCCCTGTTATTGCTACAGGTTACCGGGAAGGTGGATTCCCGCCTGGAGCCGGTTTCCGGTGCGGTGGGGCTTCGTGCCCTGGCCCCAGGGCAAATGATGCAATGGCCAACCGCTGGACCCGCGACGTTTCAAACCATTGCCCGTCTGTGTCGTCAACTTCCTTGTTATCGGTTTGAACTCGGCACCGACCGGGCGCAAATTCCACGAACGATTTTGGAATTGCTGACTTAGGACCTACCCCAAAACTCAGATTTGGTCAGTACCAACCTGCGTGAGCGGATGGGCTGAGACGAACCGAACCCACCTGCTCACGCAGGTGGTACCGACTCATTGACCAGCTTGAGTGCGTTATTATCTAGGTTTGACAACTCCGGGATTTGAGTTGATGCGGTTTCCGCCCGCAGGGCGCCGGACAGTAGCCGTAGGGTGCGCCGCTTTGGGCGCTCCCTACGGACGTCGGTCCATCTCCTCTTTGCGCCCGGATGGGCGCTGGAAAATCAGTTTGGTCATCAATTTGGCCAGGTTTCATTATCCTTGAAGCTTTGATCCAGCGCCCTGCCGGGCGCGAACCTGTCTTGCACTACATTCCGGTGGGTGCGCCTCAAAGCAGGCTGCCCACCGGCTACTTTCCACCGCCCTGCGGGCGAAATCCGACCTTTCCACAACAGGCTTACTTTTCATTCTTCATTCTTTCAAAAAAATCCGGAGCATTTTTCATTGCCACTTGAAGTGCTTTTTCCGCCAGTTCATTGGCGCCAGCGCGGGTTGCGGCACGGGCGAGGTACCATTGCACGCGCCAGTGGTGACATCCCAGTTCCCAAGCTTTGGTAAATTCAGCTACCGCCAGCGCCACGCGCCCGTTTTTTTCAAGTGTCAACCCTGACCACAACCGCAAATATCCATCCGTTGGAAAATAAGCCCGATAATGCCAGATGCCGCCACCGTTGGCGTTGCACAGAATGGGCGAACTGGTGGCGATTTCCGATTCCGCCGCCAGTTGTTCATTCACATCTAACGACAAGAAACTGGTTTGGAAGGCTGGTGCGGTGTCGCCAAGCGATGAGAGAAAAGAAATCGCGCCAGGGAACTGGGCTTTGAGCCCGCACCACAGGGCTGGTTGGTGACGTTCGATCAGCGTGTCCAGCGATGGACGCTCTCGTTTTGGACGCTCCATCAAGTGTTCGTAAAGGCGATTGAACTGAGTGGCTGTTTTGTCAGCGCCAAAGAATTGCCGGGCGTACCGTTGAGCATTTTCACCAAGCCGTTGCCGGAGTTCCACATCGCGGGCAAGCCGTTCGATTGCTTTCGGATAGTGGGCTTCGGATTCAACAATCAGCCCGGTCTGGCCATTCAGGACCAAATCCCGCGCACCGCCAAAGGGAAAAATAACCGGTGGGACACCTACCAGCATGGCTTCCTGGAGTACGAGTTCCGCTGCCGCATAATTGTCAGGGCACAACGGATAGCCAAACACATCCAGTTGTTCAAACACTGATTTGACATCTTCAATCTGACCCAGAAGAACAAATCGTTCCGGATGCCGGGCTTGCTGAACTTGAGATTGAACCCGTTTGATACTGGCGCCAGTGCCGACGATGACAATTTTTATCTCTGGCAGGTTTATTTCATCATGCAGCCGGACAAAATCTGGGTGCATTTTGATGAAATCCACCATCCCGATATACCCAACAGTGAATATTGACTGTGGCCTCCGGGAAAATCCTGACAGCCGATGGGGATCACATCCAGCCAATATCATGGTCGTTTTTTGGTCAGCCGAAGGGAGTTGAAACGCTGGGTGCCTGGCGGTGTACGGGCTACAGGCAACAACAAAATCAGCATATTCAATTAGTTCCGGGATGATGACCTGTGGCGCGCCATCACCCGCGATATGAATCCAGACGACCATCCGGCACGGCGGCAAGTCTGACGAGAGCACCTGATAGAGTTCCGGTGTGTTCCAGAAATGCACGTGAACCACATCGGCAGCGGCAATTTCAGCCCAGAGTGCTTCATCCGAAAGCGCATTGAGCACCGTCAGCCCGGCTGATTGGGCAAGCTTCAGTGTCTGAGGATTGGCTGGTATCAGAGAGACCAGCCGATGACAAAACACAGGTGATTGTCTGGCTGACTCGCCGGCAACGTGGATGACAGCCCGGCTGCCTCCACCGGACGATAGTTGGTGCAGGATGTGCAGAACTGTAGTCATGAGGGAAGTGAATGAAAAGCGAGTAGCGAGTAGCGAGTAGTCAGAAAAAAACATTCTGACTTAAGTTTCAAACTGCAGGTTCGGTTGATTGGGTTAGGAGTTACAGTATTATCCAAAAAGAACCCTGGATTGACTACTCGCTACTCGCTACTCACTACTCGCTTTTATTTGGATTTGCGAGATTTGAAAGCTTCAAACACCTTTCCTACGTTGCGGCTGAAAATGGTCTGTTCAGTAAAGTCGTCAGCCTGAACGTGGCGCGTGATGGTATCTGGATGTTGAAGCGGAAACGCCATTTCAAAAACTGGCAGGTTGGCATACGCGCTATTTGTCTCGCGGGTGGTGGTGGCCTGATCGCCAAAGCCGATGTTGGAAACCAGCGTTCGATTGGGAAGAATATTCACCGCATTGTGGACCCAGGCGGCAAAGGTGACGGCATAATCCCAGGTAACCGGTTTTTCAGTCATTCGCTGAAAATAGTTTCCCCAAAACTGAGCCGCATACCGATCACCCAGCAAATCAATCAACCAGTTTGTGTCCTTGAGTTCCTTCCACTTCTGGGCGCGGAGGTCATATTTTTCCCAGGCTCGCCGCCACGTTGCCCAGCCCCAGGTGTGGGCATACCGTGAAAAATAATAACTGTCCGAGGTGACGTTTCGGCCAAACTGGAAGTTGTTGCCACACACTGTCATGATTTGTGGCTCATGGCGGTGGCGTTCAAGCACTTCGGCACAAAACCGGAAGAAGGTCGGATGCGGCAGGCAGTCGTCTTCAAAAATGATGGCTTCAGTCACATGGTCAAAGACCCAATCCAGACCGGGAACAATGGTGAGGTGGCACCCGAGATTAACGTCTGAAAACCGGGTATGGACTGTGCAGTCCCAGTCTACCTGGTTGATGATGGCTCGGGTGGCTGCACAGGTTTGAGCGTCACCCGGATGGGTTGAGCGCGGTCCGTCAGCAATCACAAAGAGTTGATCTGGGGCGGCTTCACGGATCCGCTCGAAAACCTGGGCAGTTGTATCAGGGCGATTAAAGATGATCAGGACAACCGGAACTGTCAGTTTTGAGAGATCTGGCATTTGGACATTCAAGAGATGAAGTGGAGATCTGGAATACATTAAAGGTTATTACGATTAAATCATAGGAACCCAGGGTGTGATCCGAACTCGAAAATTGTGAAGGGCGGCACAAACTTCCATCACCAGATCCCGAACCCCCTCGCCCTGTAACCGAATCTGTTCCTTGACAATCCGACA
>JACQXX010000005.1 GCA_016208495.1 Acidobacteriota bacterium
ACGCTTGAATATGATGCAAACACGGGGCGGGTGACAGGTCAGAAATTCGCCGATGGAGGAATTGAACTCTACCGGTACACGTTTTCAGGTGGGCAGGTGACGGGCGTGACGATCACGGATCCGATGGGGCGGGTGACGACTCGGAGGTTCAACACCGCTGGCTATGTGATTGAAACCACGGATGAACTGGGACAGGTCAGACGGGTTGAGCGGGAAATTGGGACGAATCTACCGATGGCCACCATTGGGGCAAATGGAGCGATGGAAAATCAACAGGTCTATGATTCCAGAGGGAATACAACCGAAATGACGGACGAGCTTGGTCATTCCAACCGGATGGAATACGAGCCGGTGTTTAACAATCCCACCAAAATGGTTGATAAGCTGGGTCATGAAACCCGGATGGAATATGATGAACGTGGAAACCAAACGGCAATGATCAATGCTCTGGGGGAAATTACCCGATGGGAATATGACCAGTTTGGGCAAGTGGTGAGTATGACGGATGGACTTGGGCACACCTCACGAATGGAATATGACCAATATGGCAATGTGATTGCGCAAGTTGACCCACTTGGAAATCGAACAACCTTTGAATTCAACCAGTTAGGATGGCAACAGGTGGTAGTTGACCCCGAAGACCGTCGAAAGGAAGTGACGTTTGACAAAATTGGGCGGGTCATTATCTATAAGGATTCAAACAATACTGAGATGCAATTTACCTATAATGAAAACGATCTACTGATAAGTAGAACTGATGCTCTAAACCGGACATGGCGAATGGAATATGACATAAAAAACCGATTGGTTAAAGAAATTGACCCTTTGGGCAGGGAAATCCAATCGGAATTCAATTTGAAAGATGAGCAAATTTCTGTTGTTTCTCCATCAGGAAGAACTACTCGTTACACCTATGACCTGAGAGGATCAAAGGAAACAATCACTGATCCTGAAGGGAATACAGTACAATATATCTATAATACTGATCAGCATTTGATGGCAGTGATTGACCAGCGAGGGAACTCTGTTCGGTTCAACCATGATGACTTAAACCGGTTAAGCGGGATCATTGACCCACTCGGAAAAGTGACTTGGATGGAATACGATGTTCAGGGAAACAAAACTTTGGAAGTGGATCGGTTGGGACGACGAACCGTTCTGGAATATGATCTACTCAATCGCCCCTCGAAGATTATGTATCCAGATGCGGAGGTCCTGTGGATTTATGATGCAGCAGGCAGACAGACGAACGTGACAGATACTCAGGGTGGACACATTGTCTGGAACTACGACGACGCCAATCGATTGATTTCTGAAATAACTCAGGTTGAAGGAGTCACATATCAGTACAATAAAGCTGGAGATCGAACCCGACTCACTGTGCCGGGGCAAGCTCCGATCACCTATGAGTATGATTCGGCTGGAAGAGTGCAAATCCTCCGACAAGGTGCGGATACCTTCACCTTTGCGTATGATGTTCTCTCAAGAACTATGAGCTTCAATCGACCAAATGGAGTCCGCACCAGCTACATCTATGATGAAGTCGACCGGTTGAAACGAATAACCCATACTGATGTTCAGAATCAACCGATTGAGGATTTTCAATTTGCCTACACTCTCGATGACGAAATTGCGGCCTGGACCTCCTTGTTTTCTCCGATAGGGTTACCGGAGGAAAAGACCCTGAGCCCGGCGGATGCCGCCAATCGAATTCAGCAATCAGGGTTGCCGAGGTTTGACTTTGATATGCTCGGCCAACCTATCACCAAAACCGACCTCACCGGAACCACGCGTTATGAATGGAACTCCCGTAGCAGGTTGACCAAAGTCACTCTTTCTAACGGTCAACAGGTGGAATATCGCTATGACGCGCTTGGCCGACGGATTGAGCGAACCGTTGGGAGCACATCTACCAAGTTTGTCTATGATGGACAAGATGTTGTTCAAGACCAAGTCAATGGCAACCCAGTGAACTATTTGAATGGGCTCGGAATGGATCAAAAATTAAGCCAATCCAGTACCCATGGGAAGTTCTTCCTTATCCCCGATCATTTGGGCAGCACCGTTGCTTTGACGGATACCAGCGGAAAGACCCTGGAACAAATGAGTTATGAGGCATTTGGACAAAGTACTGACAACAATCAATTGACACGTTATCTCTATACCGGACGCGAAGAGGATCATCTTACAAAACTGATTTACTACCGGGCAAGATGGTACGATCCGTACCAAGGCAGATTTCTTACTGAGGATTTTCTAAAATATAAGGGTGGGACGAATCTTAACCTCTACCTTTATGTGTCAAATTCAGCAATCAATCTGGTAGATCCATTGGGTCTTGAAGAAAGATGGCCCCATCTCAGGAATTGTATTGGGTATGCTCTTGGCGCTGGTTGCGCAGTTGCCCCAAGTGGTGGATATGAATCCCTTGAGCAATGGTTGTGGTGGAATTATGGGTATCGCTGTCATTTTACCCGACCAAAAGAGTCTTGTAACTGCCTTTGTGGTGCAAAAGGAAGATTCTTGCTTTATATATACAAATATTTTGGGAAGGGTCATCCATTCTATGACAAATGGGATTATGGCTACGACAATCCTAATATTCCAGATTCGAGTGATTATCATGCTATAAAGGCTACCTTCCCAACAGGGCACACAACCTGGAGTTATCTAAAAAACGCTCAGCCTAGTGAGTTTCCTAAGCTAACTCCAAATCCATATGACCCTGATTCACTTTGGTTTGAATGGGGATTTAAAGAAGTTCCAAGGCAAAGATATTGCTGTTGTAAGTATAAATAATGCTGCTTCTACCAGATTTTGTGTTGTACGGTTACTATATTGAAAATAAAGGACTTATGCCTACTTTATTTTGTAGAGCCTTGAATTTCAAGAGTCGATTTTCAACAACTTACGAAAACTCAAAAATGTCTAACCAGCCTTTGACGGGTCAAAACACAAAATCCGGTGGAAGCAAGAAAATTGTTCTTTCTGTCACAAATCCTGTGATGAGAGGCTCAAACAGAAGGATTTAAACCAATAAGTCCGTTGGTTTGTGATTAGGAAGTTTCCAAAATCAATGCCACCACAGGGGTTGTTACAGAAAAAGAATTAGAAAAGAGGTTAAACTCAATTAAAGGAGAAAGTCATTAAATGCTTGCGAAACAATTAGTTAATTCACTTTTGGTTATGTTTAGCGTTTATTTTTCTTTAGGTTTTCCGCTCGTTTTAATTGATAAAGAATTGATTAAGGTTGAGCAAAAAAGAGAAAAGAAACTAATTCGGATTTCATTTATCATTGAGCCTAACAGGGAAAAATATCAGATTGATGAGTTTGGCTATTCTTCAAATAAATTGGAGGATGTTATTTTCTTTCTTCAATCTCAAAATAAAAAAAAGATAGGATATAAGTTTGAATTCTATTCAGATCACAAACTACCAACTGAATTAATTATTGAATTCAAACAAGAATTCAAAAAGCGGGGTATAAAACTAGAACATTTTTGGGTCCCAGTTGGCTGGATTTCTTCAAAGCAAAAATACCCGGGTTGGATTGATGTTGGATCGAACTACAAAAAAAATGAGAAGAAAATAAAATATTGATTCGATAATTGCTGCTTCTACCGGATTTTGTGTTGTGCCAAGCTGATGTTGGAAATAAAGGGCTTGTCAGTACTACCCGCGTGAGCGGGTGGGTTTGGGATCAACTCAGGCCCACCCACTGACGCGGGTGGTACTGACTGAGTTGCTCTTCTGATTTATCTCCAACACAAAATCCGGTAGAAGCAGGATAATTGCATTTGCCGATTGACTGGACTCCCATTTCCCTGCCCACTGGATGCAACCAATCCGCGAATGCGCTACTACCGGGCGCTGGTTCGACGGGCGGAAGGCAAATGGGGTGAAGCGGCTGATGAATTGACGACTTTGAGTGGACTCTTCCCGCGAGACCGGGAACTGCACCGGCACCTGGCCCAAACCCGGCTTCTGCTTGGACAGTTGGTGGAAGCCGAAACCGTCGCCCGGCAGATTCTGGCAATTGATCCAAATGATGCCGGGGCGTACCAGTTTCTGGCGGCGGTTTACACCCGAATGGATCGCCATGCGGAAGCGAATTGGGCGGCGAAGCAGTACGTTCTCTGGCGGGAAGACCCGCTGGCCAACGAAGTCGCCGCCCGGTTTTACGCGGCCCATCCGGAATGGCAGGAACTGCGCACCAAACGGATGATGTATGGAAAGGGTGCTCCGGCACGACCGGTTCTGACCGGAAGTCAGGCATCACCAGTTGAATGATGAGCGGAGGGGCGTCGAGGGCTTCCCGCCGCGCCCTATATAATAAGGAGAGAGACGGATGAGTTGGAAATTGCGGCACGTGAAAATAATCCTGCTGGTGATGGTTCTCGGTTTTCTTTCCGTAGGCGGATGGGCGGTGTCAGCCTGGGTGCGGCAACAAACCGGCGGGACGACCCGGTTTGTGTATGACGAAAAAAGCCAGCTTCGGGCCGTGATTGCGCCCAACGGAGACGTGGCGATCTACGAGTATGACCCGGCGGGGAACATCACGGCGATTCGACGGGGTTCAGCCGCGCAACCCGTGATTCTGTCCTTTTTCGCCAAGGAAGGGATTGCCGGCGACAAGGTGACCTTTGTCGGCACTGGATTTGGCCCGACGGTGGCTGAGAACCTGGTGATGTTCAAAGATGGCAAAACCGCCGTCATTGAAAGCGCATCGGTGACGGAAATTGTGGCCATCGTTCCGGAAGGGACCGTGACGGGTGAGGTCACGATCCAAACGCCAACCCAAACCCTGACAACCAGTGAACCATTTGTGATCGTGCCTCCGGTTCAGGTTACGCCATTGCCAGTGGTGATTGATTTTCGCGAACAGGTCAACTTCACCGCCCGAGTGCGGGTTCAATCCAGTGACCGGAGTGTGACGTGGTCGGTGACGACGGGAACCGGCTCCGGAAATGGGACCATCACTCAAAATGGAGTCTATAACGCCCCCCGGTTGTTTACCGATGCCATCTCATCCGTTCCTATCGTGGTGAGGGCCACCAGCAAAGCCTTTCCAACTCTGTTTACTGAGGTTCCAGTCACCGTTGGGCGAGTTCGGGTCACACCGTCAGAAGCCATCCTGCTGCCCACTGAACAACTTCAGTTGACAGCCTCAGTGTTCGCCGTAGCCCTGCCGGCCAATAACCGGAAAGTGACGTGGTTGGTCAACGGCATTCTGGGAGGCAACCCGACGGTTGGAACGATTTCAGCCGAAGGACTCTATCAAGCTCCAGCGTTGATTCCAGCCGAACCGGTTGTGATTCGGGCCATGAGCCAGACGCTTCCACAACTCTTTGCCGAAGCCCGGATCCGAATCGGCCAAATCCAGGTCGTTCCAGCGGAATTGACGGTTGGTCCAGGCGCCTCGGGCCAGTTTACCGCGACATTGCCAGGCACGATTGCTGAACAACCGATCATCTGGAGCATCAACGGGGTTGAAGGCGGCAATGAAGCCATCGGCACCATAACCGATGCGGGGGTGTATACTGCCCCAAATGCGGTTGTGACTCAACTTATCACAGTTCGCGCCGCGAGTCGGCTGGCTCCCAACTTGTTTGGAGAAGCCCGCGTGCGGATGGGTACGATCTCGGTTTCCACATCCCAACCATTTGTTGAGCTGGGTGGAGGTTCGTTCAGTGCCCTGTGTACGGCCAATATTGAGGTTGGACCGGAGATCAACCGGGATGTCGAATGGAGCATTAACGGCGTGGTTGAAGGAAATAATTCATTAGGGACGATCATCCCCGTGCCAAATCGGAATTTCGTGGCCCACTATGACCCACCTGACCGGCTGCCGCCAGTACCGATTGTGATTCGGGCGACCCTCAAGGCGCAGCCTTCGATTTTTGGCGAAGCTGGCATCACGCTTGGGAAAATGACGCTGAGTCCAACGGCGGCGGTGCTGGGACCGGGATTGAAACAGAAATTCACCTCAGTCGTGACCCTGCTTTCAGACAACAAACAGGTGGTGTGGAGTGTCAACCAGCGGGTAGGCGGGTCATCGTCAACCGGGTTGATCAATACCGATGGAACCTACACGGCACCAAACCAACCATCAACAGCCCGAGTCCAGATAACGGCCACAAGCCTCGCCGTTCCACGGTTGACGAAGACCGCCGACGTCACACTGGTCGGAAGCATCCAGGTGAGCCCGGCTTCGGCGTCGCTGGTCACGGAGCAAACGGCTCAGTTCAACGCAGTGGTGCTGCCGCAAGGGACAGTGGATCAGGTCACCTGGAGCGTCAACGGAGCACCGGGAGGGAATGCAACAGTTGGAACCATCAGCGGGAGCGGGTTTTATACGGCTCCGGCGACTGTCCCGACCGGCGCCATCACCATTCGGGCGACCAGCACCGCTGTTCCGAGTGTGTTTGGCGAAGCCCGGGTCACCGTGACCGGGATCACCAATATCCAGGTATTTGTCTCGCCATCAAATGCGACGGTGACAGCGGGAGACAGCTTCCAGTTCAATGTGCAGGTGCTGCCGGGCAATGCCAACCAGCAGGTGACCTGGAGTGTCGATGGGATTCCAGGTGGAAATTCAAACGTGGGAACGATTTCCCCGACCGGGCTCTACACGGCGCCGACCACGGTTCCGTCAGGCGGGTTGTCGGTGACGGTACGTGCCACCAGCGTGGCCCAACCGACAGCTTTTTCGGACGCCACCGTGATTGTTCCTGACACTGGCTCTTAAATGCAGGGTTCAGGGTTCAGGGTTCAGGGTTTGAAAACCGGAGTTAAGAACGAGCCTTGAGTCTGAACCCACCTGCCGAATCACATGTGGCTCAAGCGTTCGTCGTCAACGTGAGTTCACCAACCCTGGACCCTGA
>JACQXX010000006.1 GCA_016208495.1 Acidobacteriota bacterium
CGCGGAACAGAAGGCTGAAAATCAGGTCCTGGCCCGGCGTCGGGTTCGGATTGAGCATGTCAACAGCAGCGTGAAGCGATGTCGGATTGTCAAGGAACAGATTCGGTTACAGGGCGAGGGGGTTCGGGATCTGGTGATGGGAGTTTGTGCCGCCCTTCACAATTTTCGAGTTCGGATCACACCCTGGGTTCCTATGATTTAATCGTAATAACCTTTACTCTAAAAAACAACTGGAAAAATTGTCTTCGTAAAGCTGGATCAAAGAGACTCAGTCTGATAATAATAAAAACATTCTGACCCTTAACTTCAACCAAACAACCTTACTCAAGCTAATTCCTGTAATCAATAAATATTTCCGGTTTCTCAGTATTTACCTTTCAAACATCCACCATCATCCCAAAGCTACTTGACGACAAATTCCCCCACCGGCTATGGATATCTCAGATTCCCCAACATAACAAACCCAGGGCCACTTATGAAAAATCATCTTCAGCGTCTTTTCTATAGCCTGTTATCAGCTCTATCAATTTTCCATCAACCAGCATTGAGCCAGCCTGTGATTGAACAAACGCCAGAGTCACCAGTCATCGCCATCACATTTGACGATCTTCCTCTCAATGGACGACAAACCAGTTTGATACTCCAACACAAAATGACCCAGCGGTTAATTTACACCATCCGCACCAACCGGATTGCGGCGGTGGGATTTGTGAATGAAGCCCAGCTTTTTGAATATGGGGAAATTGACCGTCGGGTGGACCTTTTAAAACTCTGGGTAGATGCTGAATTAGAGCTTGGAAACCATACGTATTCACATCCATCCCTGCATGAAACCCCGGTTGAAGTCTTTATGGAAGACATCATCCGTGGTGAAACCGTCACCAAAATGCTCTATAAGCCAAAGAAACTCCCGCTCCGGTACTTCCGCCATCCATACCTGCGGGCTGGACTATCACCCGAAACCAGAGCCCAGATCGAATCTTTTCTCAGCCGGCGCGGGTACACAATTGCCCCAGTCACCATTGAAAACTCCGACTGGATGTTTAATGCCCTCTATACTCCGGCCAAACTGGCTGGAAAGAAACACGAAATGCAGGCGGTGGGTCAGGCGTATGTCACCTATACCGAAGAAATGTTTGCTTATTTTGAAGCACTCTCCGAAGCAGTTCTTGGTCGGCAGGTGCGTCACATTTTGTTACTGCATTCCAATGAACTCAATGCCGACTATTTTGACGAACTGGTCGGCTTGATGAAAAAACGCGGCTACCATTTTGTCTCACTTGAGGAGGCACTGGCTGATCCAGCCTACCAGCAGCCCGACACCTATTTCGGGAAAGGGGGCATTTCCTGGCTTCAACGATGGGCAATTTCGAAAGAGATGACCCCCAGGTTCAGGAAAAAACCCGAACCTCCAGTTGATATCCAAAAATCATTTGGTCAGCTTGGATATTGATCAACACCCTGGATTTGACTGAATTTTTTGCCGGGTTGAAGTTGTCAATGGCAAGAAATACCTGGGAGCCATTGAGCTCAAATTAATTCAAATTGCTGTATTTTCAGGAGATAGATGGAATCAGAGGAATACTGGATTTTTTCTGGAAAATTTTTCGACTGGCTGTAATTTTTTTACCTTTATTTCATCAGCCAATGAACCTGAGAAGTGTTAACAATGAGAATTGGGTTGTGGCCTTTGGCGAGAACATACAAATGCGGCGTGTTGCTCGTCTCCAAAATCCAATTCTCATTTTTTTTGATCAGACGGGCTATTTCTTGACCGGGGGAGGAAGTTCGCGGGCTTCACAAACCGATTCAAATCCATTTCGGCCATGCGCCCCATCGCAAAACGGCTTGTTAACCGAATGTCCACACCGACATAACCCAATCACGGTGCGACCAGCCAGCCCAAACGGGCGTCCCTGAGCATCAAAAATTTCAAAATCGCCTTCAATCCTCAGCGATCCATTTGGGTTTATGGTAATTTTGGTAGCTGCCATAGTGAGTGTTCTCCTGATGAACTGAAGTTTGGGTTGAACTGCCATTCAACCTGAAGTACTGGTTATTTGAAAGCGTGCATCACCCGCACGACCGGGTACACATCTTTGTCGGTTTCGAAATAGGGTGAGCGTTGATAAAAAAAGTACAGGCGGGCCTGTGGGTCGGCGGCGAATTGTGCATCATTTTTGAGCCGCTGCTCAAACTCTTCGCGCAGTTTGGGGTTTAACTCCAACATTTTGCGGGCAATCGGCTCCATCACATAGTCGGAGTAATATTCTTTTTGCTCAAAAATCGAGTCAAACCGGCCCCATCGCAGTGCTGAATCGGGACCTTCCGGTTCCAGGATATTAAAGGCGACCCTGGCCACCCGCTGGTTCATGGGAACAAAGATGGTTCCGGCTGGAAACGAAAGCGTCCGCTTTCGAGGGGTCATGGAAAAACTCGAAACCAGATGCCGCCCTTCAAATGGTCGGTCAGACCACTTCACCATCTGAAAAGTATACTCTTCAACTTCAGTCGAAAGGTTCTGTGACAATCGCTTAAGCTGGACCCCGTGTGCCTCCAGCAGGTCAATAATCTCAGTCCACTCGGCTGGAATGAAATATCCATAGGGGACGACCGGTGAGGCAGTCGGAACGGTTTGATCATAAAACAGCGAATCAACCGTGACTGGCTGGCTGCCATAGCGGGGAATGGAACTTCCAGTGATCGCGCTTTGTTCAAACGTGGTGGTCACGCCTCGAAAAGCATAGGGTTCGTTCGCTGTTCCCAGTTTCCCAGCTAAATACAACTGGACACCCGGCGCCTGCTTTTGTGAAAGCGCGGCGATTTGTTCATCCGCCTGGGTTACGGCTTGTTTGAGAGCGGCGGGATTACCAGCAATGAGGTGGAGGGTTTGAACAATGACGTCATAGTGGGACCAAACCTGGGTCCGATATGGTTTGAGGCTGTGTGTTTCCACCAGCAACCCTGGGCGATTGCAAATGGCGGCATACCCGGTCGAAAATCGCGGCGTTGAGGGGCCGCCTTGAAACCCTTTTGTGACGTCCTGTTCGTCAATTGGTTCAATATAGGGGCCAACCACGTGGCCACCCTGTTCAAGTCCGGCTTGAAATTTTGGCACAAACGAATTTCGAACCCAGTTTCCAACCGTTGGCCAGACTTCTAACCCACTGGGAATACTGATGGTCACGTCATATTGGTAATCCATGCCATCCGTCACATGGTTATCCATCAAAAAGTCTGGTTTCCAGCTTGTCCACATCTTGAGCCAGGCTCGCATCTCCGGGGTATCCGCTTTGAGATAATCACGATTGAGGTTTTTGCGGTGCGCGGTGACGCGAAATCCCATTTCACGGGGACCGGCCTGGTTAATGCGGTTATAGGCTGACACGCGTTCGTGACCATCAATATTAAAAACCGGCATCACCAGTAAAATAACGTGATCTAAAAGAGCCGCATACTTTTTGGAGACCACGACATCCCGCACAAACATAAACGAGGCGTCTTTGCCGCCAATTTCACCAGAGTGAATTCCATTTTGGATAAAGATGATCGGTTTGCCGGTTTTCGCGGCGGCTTCGGGGGTAAACGCCCGGTCCTTAGACACAATCACCACCACCAGATCACGGCCTTGGGGCGTCCTGGCGAGGGGCTGGATTTTGATCAGGGACGAGCGTTTCTCAAGTTTTTGATAGAGTTCCAGGACCTCCGCATATCGCCCGGTCTCAACATACCTGGATTTCTCGAAGTGGGTCAGCAGGTCAGGCGGCGACGCTTTGGTACTGTCGGTAAGTGACCGTGCCGGCCCCGCTTCCGGAGGCTGCCAGCCGGTCAATGGCGGGGAAGGTGGAACTGGGTAAACGGATGGGTTCTGCCCCAATGCCGGGACCACAAACAGAACCGCCAGAAGTGAGGCCAGCAGAAATTGGAAGCTGGCAACATTTTTTTTACGTGACATAGGCTTTTCTAAAATGCTTGAATCAGGATGAAGGTCGTTGTGGACGGCACATCCTAAAGAGAGTGCCGTTCAGAAGCAATTCCAGACCGCTGATGATGCGATTCAAGGCTGAGGAAAGAAAATGATGAAGTTACAACGCCTCCCCAACACACTTCGCCCTTCATTCTTTTGCATAGGACCGTTGTTCCTGATGTGGATAAACACGTTTGGAGTGTTTGCCCAAAGCGAACTACCTTCATCTAAATTTGACCAGCCGATTGAAATCCACACCTACAAATATCAAAAAGGGGACGATGCCCGATGGGCGGCGCCGGATTTTGATGATTCCGGCTGGTCTCAAACCATCATTAAAAAAGAGTCGCCATCGGAACCACTGACTGACTGGCAGGGATATTTCTGGTTTCGGGCTGAGGTGACGATACCACCAGCCATGATCGGTCAGGATATTGCCTTTTCCTACCAAAAAAATTATGCCCATCAAGCCGTCGAGGTTTTTTTGAATGGAGTCAAGGTTGGAAGCTGTGGCCGATTTCCGCCGGCGATTGGCTTTGAAAACCAAACCACGATGGTTGTTCCCATCCCCGCGCATGCGGTCAACACACAGGGAAAGGTAAAGCTGGCCTTCCGCGCCTGGGCCCCCGATGATCCGCTTTTTGGGACCGCGCGGCTCCAGTTCCCAGTCAAAATATGGTGGACCATGGCCCTGGAAACCCAGGTTTTATCCTGGAAACGTGGCTTGATGGTACGTCACATCGTCCCATTTATCCTCTCCCTGATATTTGCGTTGGTTGGTATCTATCATTATGTTCTATACCGCCGGCGGCAGGAACTGACTGAATATTTCTGGTTTTCACTCACGGCCCTTGGATTTGCTGGCAACACGTTTATTACTTGCTTTTGGGCTGACTTTTGGGTGAATTCCCCTCGTTTGGAAATGCGATTGATGACCTTAAGTCAAACTCTCACCGTCTTGATGGGGTTGCAATTTGTACTGGTCTTTTTTCAGTATCCCACATCCCAGTTGATTCGCTGGTATCAGGTTGCTTTAATTGGAGTTTCTGGTCTGGTGGTCATCGTTCCAGATAGGTGGTTTCATGCTAATTTCCAATTTCTATTTTATTTTTCAGTGATTGGCGTGGTCTTGATTGGAAGCATTATTTATCAAAAAGTGATGCAGCGATACGTTGATTCGATTCCGTTGGGAATCGGGATTATGTTTGTGGTAATAAGTGAAATACTGGAAGTTGTAAAACAATCAAAGTTTTGGCATTACCTCCCTGAGATTGACAACTATGCCCAGTATGGGTTTGCGAGCTTTCTTTTTATGATGGCATTCTCGCTTTCAAATCGGTTCAGTCGGGTTTATTCCGAGCTGGATGCGTTGAATCAAGATCTGGAGCGGAAAGTCATTGAACGAACCGAACAAATTACCCGTCAGCGCGACGAAATCGCGAGCCAAAAAGAAGAACTGGAGCAGAGAAAAACCGAAGTTGAAGCCAAGAACCAGGAACTGGACGAAAAAGTGGCCGAACTCACCGCTGCCCAGAAACAGGCCAATCGAATTTTCTCAGCCTTGGCCCAAGCGCTTCCGGGAACAATCCTGGACGGGAAATACCAGCTTGCGGAAAAGATTGGGACCGGAGGCTTTGGCGCGGTCTTCCGGGCGACCCAGCTTAATCTCAACCGGTCTGTGGCGGTCAAAGTCTTCCGGCCAGCCGCGGGCAATGATTCCGAGGATGCGATTGAGCGATTTCGCCGCGAAGGGGTCTCGGCCTCACGTGTAAACCATCCCAATGCGATTTCGATTGTTGATTCCGGAGTTTCAAGCGATGGAATTGCCTATCTCGTCATGGAATTACTCAATGGGCATACCTTAACTGACGAACTTCGATCTGCTCCACGGCTTTCGGTGTCTCGGTCCTTGAAAATCCTGATTCCGGTGTGCGATGCGCTCAGTTATGCCCATTCCGTCGGGATCATCCATCGGGATATCAAACCTGACAATATCTTTATCAATCAATCGCCTGAAGGGGAAGTGGTCAAGGTACTTGATTTTGGCATTGCCAAGCTGATCGGGGCTGAATCGGGGGGCATTGCCGGCGAGCAACTGACGGGCACGGGGTTGATTGTCGGCACCCCGGCGTATATGCCTCCGGAACGACTGAGTGGGAAACCGTATGATGGACGCGCTGATGTCTACAGCATTGGCATCATCATGTTCCAAATGATTGCCGGGCAACTTCCGTTTGCTGAAGCTCAAAACAGTCTCTGGGAGTTGATTCTGGCCCATACAACACGTGCCATCCCATCCCTGCGAGCCTATACCGAAAACATCCCGGAAGAACTGGAAACGCTGGTTTATTCGGCTTTGGCGAAAGCCCCGGAAGCCCGTCCATCGGCTCGTGAACTGGCTCATCAACTCAGCATCATCCTGGCTAATTTGGATGAGGTTCAGACCCATCAGGTTACGGCCCCCCGTGAACTCCGGCGTATTTCGACCTTCGAAACCACCCCATTGACAACGGGGCATCAAGGTGAACCCCGACCAACCAGTTTCGAAGGAATGTCGGATGCAATCACCGTTCTGGCTGAAAAGCCTGATACCACCACCCTCACTCAACAGGCTGTGGTCGAACAAACCCAGGAGGTTGCGAGTCTGGAACCACGGCACGTCGCCAATATGGAAACAGTGGTCACTGAACGGCCAGCTCCAACCGACGAATAGTCTATGTTATTGAATAATAACATATTAACCTGTTCATACTTCATACTTCATACTTCATACTTCCAATAAATTGTGCTCGCATTGAGGGCTATTTCCGTGTATAACCAGGATGGTTGAGGGTGCCCCACGAAGATTGTTTCCTTTCATCCTCGTCATGGATCTTCTCCCGGCACCCCATTTAGTTCCTGGCACTGAAACACGATGTTTCTTTCGGGTAAATTTTTTCGGGAGAAACTATTGCCAGTTTGGACTTCATGGCGTTTAATGACGTGTTGCGTCACCGCCCTTGACCAACGTGACGTAACTCGACCTTCCTCCTCGCCTTTCGGCAATCGAGTTTTCCCTGATAACAATACAATCGGTTTACCGTGATGGTCATTGTACCCGACGGGACGGTACTTGCTTATCCCCAGGCTGCCTGTACCAGCGTGTGATGGAAGGCACGGCGCTCCACAAGTAGCCACTCACCGACGTGTGCGCTTCATACCGCACAGGAGTTTCTCTTATGTACACTGTTTTTCTTGGATTGTTTTTGTTGAATCCTGGAACGATTAACCATCTGCCCACAACCAGCAATACCGCTGACAAGCTTCCATTAATTGGAAAACAAAACGATGGAGACCTGCGACTGGTACTGGGCAACTCGCCGGATACGGCAGCGCGGGTTCAGTTAAATAAACTCTATCAAGGGGTTTTGTTTGCTGACGGTGACGAAGGTGACTTTTTTCGGTTTTCTGTTTCCACCGGGTCACCACTGGCGTTGGAAGTAACTCATGGGAAATCAAACGGTTCGCCCATCAAGTTCGCCCTCAGACGAGCCGACAAAGGGTTGTTTGGCAACCGGGCGGAAGTCTTTGCTTATGTCAATCCAGGTGAAGCAAAAACAATATCATTAGCTGAAGCCCCAGCCTGTGACCTGATTTTTTCAGTGACCAGTGATGGGGAAGACCACAGCTATTCCTTCAAAGTGATCGGAAACGCCTGAATTTGAGTTCCTGAATTCTGGGGACCTGGTACCTGGGAATCAACATGTCCCAAGTACCAGTCACCAGGGAACTGAACAGTTTTATGCCAGTTTGGAATCGTATCCTTGATTTATCAGAAAGCGAAACCATTGAAATAATTGCTTTTCTGACCTCGATACCCCGAACCTTCAATGATATTACCTGCGTCTATGACCTCAGATCCAACCAAAACAATTGGGTACATGGCCTATTTACCGGATGAAACAGACTTTCAAATTGAAGGTGCGGTTGTCATTGCCCGCTCAAAGGATCTGATGGCCAGTTACCTGGCCGGACATCAACCCGAACCAAACACCCTGTTTCACATTATCAAAGTCACCTTTTTTGAGATTACCGCCGTGAGCATTGCCAAAAAGGTCGCTTTTCTGTTTGATCAGCCAGCCTATGAACGCTTCCGAAAGGAAGCCCTCAAGGATGAAATTCTTTTTCCTCTGTGGCGTGACCTCCAAACACCTGAGGCCAGCGGGAAATGGGTCAAGGGAGTCGGATGGAAATATCATACCACCAGGGTTCAGGGTTTTCGGAAGGGATGAGGGATGAAGGATAAGGGATGAAAAAATCACCCTGTCACTTTGTCAGTCGGTCATCTTGTCAGGGTTTGGGGTTCAGGGCCAGATTTTGTCAGTCGGTCATCTTGTCAGGGTTTGGGGTTCAGGGCCAGATACTCCACGTTGAGTGGTACCCGTCAGTTCCCCAGTCTTCATCTTGAGTGGGATCAGTCAACTCATCGCCGAAACCCTGAACCCTGAACCCGATTTCAGTGGGATTTTATTTTCTTCTGGGTCCCCAAGGTGCAGTTTTGGGGAAACTCGTATGAGCTTTCTCAAAAAACGAAATTCCAGGTCACTCCTGTTCTTTCACTGGGTTGAGGGCGGCATTTTTCTCACGGTGAGTACCAGTGAGTCAGACCCGCTTCGAACCTAAATCCCTATAGTAGTTTTCCGCGAAGAATCAGCAAGGCCAGCGTGAAATACATCACCAGCCCTGCCACATCCACAATGGTGGCCACAAACGGGGCCGACGAAGTCGCCGGGTCAGCTCCAATTCGTTTGAGTAAAAAGGGAAGCATTGACCCACAAAGCGTTCCCAGCATTACCACACCCAGCAGTGACATTCCCACGGTCACTCCCACCAGCGCCCAATGCGGCCCATAAACGGGTGAAAATAGACTCCACACTGCAATTCGCAAAAAGCCAATCACACCTAAGATTCCACCAAGCAGCAAGCCCGAAATAAACTCGCGCCGCATCACGATCCACCAGTCATCAAGCCGGGCATCATTGAGCGCCAGGGCTCGAATGATCAACGTTGCCGCTTGAGATCCCGAGTTGCCTCCACTAGAAATAATCAATGGGACAAACAGCGCCAGCACCACCGCCTTTTGGATTTCGCCTTCGAAATAGGACATTGCGGTGGCCGTCAGCATTTCTCCAAACAACAAGACGACAAGCCAGCCGGCGCGCTTCTGGGCAAGTTGCCAGAGCGGAGTATTCATATACCCGTCTTCGAGCGCCTGCATTCCACCCAGTTTTTGGAGGTCTTCAGTTTGCTCTTCAACCATTACATCCAGGGCATCATCAACCGTCACAAACCCCAGTATCCGTTGCGAGTCGTCCACGACTGGGACGGCCAGCAAGTTGTATTTGGCCAGTTTTCGGGCCACAAGTTCCTGATCCTCTTTAAAATGAACACTAATCGGGTATTTGCGCATGATGTGGGAAACTAACTGTTCCGGGTCGGAAACCACCAGGTCACGCAACGAAATGGCGCCGAGAAGACGATCCTCGGGATCTAAAACATAAGCTGAATACACGTGCAGTCGGTTTTTACTGATGGATCGAACAAACTCAAGCGCCTGGGCAACGGTCTGAGACGGTTCAAGGCGAACATATTCCGTAGACATGATCCCGCCAGCCGTCGCGGGGTCAAATTCAAGCAGGAGGTTGGTTTCCCGCTGGATTTTGTCGGGCAGATACGGCATTACCTGGGCCCGAAAGTCAGAGGGCAGCTTTTGAATAATATCCACGCGTTCATCTGACGAAAGACCAGTAATAATCTTGGCTGCCTGTTCAATATGCAGTAACTGAATCAGAGCGGGACGCCGTTCGAAGCTAGGCTCATTAAAAACCGCGATGATTTCCCCCAAATCAAGGGTCAAAATTGCCAGCAAGGCGTCGTCGAGTGAAAAATCATTTAAAACTTCAGCTACATCTGGAGCTTTGAGGCGATCAATAACCGCACTCACCGCCTGCGGATTTGCTCTCAATTCATCACGAAGTTTTGCCAGTCGCTCTGGGGTCATGGTGTTCTTGGTTTTGGTAGACACAGGTCTGGCCTCCTCCTCAGGAAAAAGGGTTGGGGTCAATGAAGTCGGAAAATAGCTGAATCAGTGTGGGCGAGATGAACAAGGGGGAGCGATAGGTAACGGGACAGGGATGTGTGTTTGCTTTTACTCTTGATTGAGAATGGTGTCTACAGCAAGCAAGAAAAAAGTATATTGGAACATAATCAATCTTATCAGACTCAATTTATTTTCTCAAATTGAACTTCACTCTGGCACACAGATTGCCCTTCCTGATTCTAAACTCAACTATACCTGCACTTTCAGGAGGATTCACCCGTTATGTCGCGCCGAATTTTTATTTACCTGTGCCTCTTCACTGCTGTTTTGGTCGGAACGCTTCGAGTCCTGGCCGCCCCGCAACAAGGGCGAGGTCTTGAACCATTACCCGTTCAATCAAAAGAGTTTGTCACTGTTTTGCTCAAACAAGGAACAACCTTTATTCCTGTTTCCCGGGACTATCCGTTTCGTCAGGGAGATCAAATTAAATTCAAAATTCAATCAAAATTGAATGGATTTGTATCTATTTTGAATATCACCCCGGCAGGCCAGGCTCGACTTTTATCGGATCAGAATCAACTCTCGATTCCTGTCTTTTCCGATCAAAGTTGTGAAATCCCGGCTGGCCAGCAGTCGTTTCGATTTGATGGGGAACGTGGGATTGAATTGATCCGCTTTTATGTCAGCACCGAGCCAATCCCAAATCTGAACACCTGGATTGAGAACCTCAACCCGCTTCAGACAGATTCCCAGCCAATGATTGCCTATGGACCGACTTCGCGGAGTGTAACGTTTCAACCAAAACCAGCCAAAACACCGCCTCCGTCAACCAGTACCGTCACTTCAAATACCAGTCCGGCTCAACTTCGGATGGTCAACCGGGCCCAGCCTCAGGTTGAAGTTATTGAACTCCAGCTCAAGCACGTGAGTCGGTAAAGTTCAGATCTCAACAATGAACCTGGTTTGTTCAAAAGTCTGCTTTTATCCACAATGGCGAAACTCATTGTTTATGGAATTCAACCCCAGCCGATGGTGATCCCGATTCGGGGACATTTCACCATTGGCCGGGATCGTAGTTGCACCTTGCGGCTTGAAGATTCCTGCATTTCGCGATTTCAAGCCATCATTGAAACCAGGTGTGGTGAAACGGTGATTCGAGATGGTGGGAGTCGGAATGGAACCCGGTTAAATGGTCAGCCCATTCAACTTGAACAGAGATTATCAGACGGAGACGAGATTATTTTTGGGGGTGGAATTCGTGCCACGTTCACTCATTCGATACTACCTCACAATTCTCCGTCTCAACCGAAGCCAGTTCACTTGAAAACCGAGGCCACATCTTCGCTGGTTTCAAGGCCAAACCAAACAATGAGTCCGTCAGGGGTATCGGATTCCCCACCACCGGTTGCGAAAATCTGGCTGGCTGGATTTGTCATCCTGCTCTGCCTGACGACCGTGCCTGTTCTCTGGTTTGTTTCCCAATTGCCACAAAATCCCCTCCACCTGGACGGCAATCAACCACCTCTTTCACCCAAATCACCAGCTCCCCCCGTGCTCCCAACCGCAGTGAAGGAGATTTCGCAGCCAGCGCTGCCTTCACCGACACCCTCTTCAGAATCAGCCGCTTATCCTGATTTGCAGCAGCAGCTTGAATCGCTTTCAACGCTCGTCACCCGCTCTCACCAAACCACCTTTTCGCCTGAACTGATCGCACAGGTACAAACCTGTATCCCAGAAATGACAGCTTCTCCTTTCCAACCCAGAGAGGACGAAAAACAACTGGTCCGGACTGTGTTTTCAAATCGTGGAATTCAGCCGCTGGTAGGCGGTTTTCTGCTTGCCTCACTCCAAACCACATCAGCCACTTCCGGTCAATCCCGATGGAATCTCCCTCAAGAACTCCTTCGGTCATACACGGCAGGGGCTTCACAAATTTCTGAAACAGAAATTGCAGCCCTTTATATTCGGGATGTGTGTGTCGTTTTTGATACCAGGGATATTTGGCTGGCTTTGGCCTGCTATGGTCAACCACTCCAACGCGTGGCCACTATCCGTGCGGTGTTAGAGGCGAAAGATCCTGACCATCGGCTTCGAACTGATTTATGGAAGTGTTATCAGACTGGTATTCTGGGCCAGCAGGAGTGGCATCAACTCTGCCGGATTCTGGCTGCCAGCGTCGTGGCCGAACATCCCGAGGCTTATGGCCTTGCTGGAACCCCCTTATCGGCTCAATTCTAGGGCTGAAAAATCTCGGGCTGAGGTTTTTTCAGCCCCAACCAGACTCAGTACTTTCGCAGTAACCCCAACAGAACATCCCGAATGCGGTCATTGGGCGCCACATCAATTGGGGTTTTTCCTTCCTGGTTCTTGGCTGTCAATTCCGCCCCATTGACAAACAAATATTCGGCAATCTCAACCTGCCCGCTCATGGCGGCCCAATGAAGTGGAGTTTCTTCATCCTCATCATGGGCCATAACATCCGCACCATGGATAATGAGGAGTTCGACGACGTCCCGAAAACCGCATCCAGCCGCAAAAAAGAGCGGTGTGTTTCCATAGTTGTCAGGCTCATTCACCCGCGCCCCTCGATGCAGAAAAACACTGACCAGTGACCCACTTCGTCCAAATCTGGCGGCTTCGTGCAAGGGGATGCGACCTTCCAGGTTGTGGGCATTCACATCAGCCCCCTGCGAAATCAACAAATCGGCAATATTCTTTCGTCTTCCGCGTGCCACCCAGTGCAATGGCGTATTTCCGTCCTTATTTTTGATGTTGACGTTGGCACCGCGTGAAACCAGATACTGGGCCACCGCATAATGCCCATTGTAGGAAACCAGGTGCAGCGGTGTGTCCCCATCATTATCCCGGACATTGGGATCGGCACCGCTGGTAATCAATAATTCGACCAGGTTGCGGTAATCCCAATAGGCAGCCGAATGCAATGGCGTGCTCCCCTTCAGATTGCGAACATTGACATCCGCCCCTTTCTTTATCAGTAACTCGGGGATTGTTTTTTGATCGTTCCAGTTGTCCCAGGCAGTGATATGAAGTGCGGTGTTTCCATCCCTATCCCGGGCATTGATATCAGCTCCATGGGTGATCAGCAGTTCAGCGATTTCACGTTTCCAGGCTGAATAATGAAGCGGTGTCTTTCCGAATTCATCACAGGCATTCACATCCGCTCCCATTTGAATCAGCAGGCTGGCGATTTCACGGTATTTGGTGGCCGCATCATCGTCATCGGACGTGAGCACATTTGATTTTGTCGTTTCTGAAATTTCACGATTCCAGGCCCAGTGAAGCGGTGTTTCGCCAAGCTCCCCTTTGGCATTGACAAGATTGGGATTGTTTTGCAGTAACTCACGAACTTTTGCTACATCACCTAACTGAGTCGCCTCTAAAATCACGCTTTCCAACATTATGATAAACCCTTGCCTAACTTGAATTTATAAAGATTCGCCGAACAATTGAGGAGAGTTGAAACGTACCAGCCTTTCACCTCTTCCAGGCAGTCCACAGATCGAACCAGTTGGAAAGAAGCGTCAGGCAAGAAGGATCGCTGAATTCGAAGTCTTGTCTCAGAATAGTTACAAATAATTTTCAGGATATTCAAGGCATGAACGACAGTGTTTGGCTAGAAAATTTGCATAAATCATTTGTTTTGGCAAAAGGGTGGGCTTTTCGCCGAACGTACACCGAGATCCTGGCCGTTGATCACATCAGCCTTGCCGTTCCGGAAGGCCAATCAGTGGCGTTTATCGGCCCGAATGGCGCTGGAAAATCAACCACCATCAAGATGTTGACCGGAATTTTGCGTCCCACTTCAGGAACCGCCCGGGTGTTGGGAGTTGTTCCCTGGGAACAGCGCCGAACGCTGGCCTTTCAGATTGGCGTGGTTTTTGGGCAGCGATCCCAGCTCTGGTATCACCTGCCCCCCTCGCACACGCTTGACCTGCTCGCCAAAATTTACAACCTGACGCCGACTGAGTATCAGGCCCGCCGAACCATGCTGATAGACCGGTTTGGACTGGGTCCATTTTTAGACACTCCGGTTCGAAAGCTGTCACTTGGCCAGCGGATGCGGGCCGAGGTCGCCGCCAGTTTATTGCATCAACCAAAAGTCCTGTTCCTTGACGAGCCTACGATTGGCCTCGATGTCATTGCACGACAGGAGTTGCGGGATGTCATTCGCGAATGGAACCAAAAAGAAGGCGTCACCGTGTTTCTCACCAGTCACGATGCTGGAGATATCGAACAGGTCGCCAAACGGGTCATTATCATCAACCATGGGCGGGTTGTGCTCGACGACAAAGTATCAAGCATGCGCCGTCAGTACCTGGGGGCCAAAATCCTCGATGTGAAATACCATGAGCCTCCACAACCTTTTTCATTGCCTGGGGTTACCAAGTTAAAGAGCAGCGGGTACGCGCTCAAACTGGAAATTGACACCCAACTCATTTCGATTGAGCAGGTCATGAATGAAGTTCTCAAAGCCGGATCGGTGGCTGACATTGCCATTGAAGATCCCCCGCTTGAAGAGGTCATTGCCCATATCTACAACCAGAAATGACCGAATGAAGAAGGTCTTTAGTGGTTAGTGGTTAGTGGTTAGTGGTTAGTGGTTAGAAATCCCTACTTTCCAGGAAGACCTGAGAATCAACAACCAATCATTTGTGCGAGTTACCCGAATTTTGCCTAAAATAACCCAACGACCACCGTCAGCCAAATCGGGACACAAATTACAGGCGGCAATCTCCCAGGATATTGAGTAGAATTGACTTCCAGCCTGTCCTTTATGTCTTTTATGTCCTTGATGTCCTTTTCTTAGTCGGATCAACCACATCAGAGACCAACCCAGGCAAGCGGTCAGTATTTTGAGCAAATTTGAGGGAATGAAGAACTTTGAGACCCCGAACCCCAAAATGAAATACCTCTGGATTGCTTTTACCTCTATCCGATCAAATCTGGCTTACCTCACTGAAGTGGCGGCTCGCGTCATTTTTTTAGGGGTGATTTTGTATATCTTTTTACAGCTCTGGAAACTGACATTCTCAGAAACCCGCGCCCAGCAACTTGGCGGCTTTACACTGGCCCAAATGCTCTGGTATCTGGCAATTACAGAATCAATTATTCTCTCCAGCCCACGTGTTTCGACTGAGGTTGATGAGGATGTGCGGACCGGAGCGCTAGCCGTTCAGTTAATCCGCCCACTGTCGTATCCGCTGTACCGGCTGTTTTCAACGCTTGGGGAACGCACGGTTCGCTTTTTCCTCAATGCGACGGTCGCCACCCTGATTTCCTTGGTTTTTGTCGGACCGATTTCAATCAGCCTTTCAGGGTTGGCAATGTTTGCCGTTTCGATTCCCCTGGCATTTGTGCTCGATTTTTTGGGGATGTTTCTGATTGGCCTTGGTGCTTTCTGGCTGGAGGATACTGGCGGCCTGACACTGATTTATTCGCGGATCACCATGATTTTAGGCGGGTTGTTGATCCCGATTGAACTCTTTCCAGATGCCATCCAGCCAATTGTTCGGATCTTACCCTTCGCGAGTATGGTCTATGGCCCCGCACACATGTTTGTGGCACCAGGCTGGTCACAGTTGATTGACCTGATCATCAAACAATCACTTGGTATCGCGGTCCTGGGCACTATCGTCTCTTTTGTGTATCGGCTTGCCCTGAAACGGATTTCCGCCCACGGCGGGTAACGCCGGACAACAGTTAAACAACTGAAAAAGTTAGTTTTTTCTAATCCTTGAACCATCATTGGATTTATGATTTCGTCACTTACTGGTTTTCTTTGGCTCGCAGTCGCCTACCTGAAGTTTAATCTCAGAGCCCAACTGGCCTACCGTGGCGCCTTTATCTCACAAGTCGTGGCTATGTTTTTGAACGACATTGTGTGGGTGACCTTCTGGTGGTTGTTCTTTACCCGATTTCCAGTCCTGCGGGGCTGGGATGTCAAAGACGTCATTACCGTCTGGGCGATTGCGGCTGCGGGGTTTGGAATTTCACATGGCATCTGTGGCAATGCGTTTTCGCTTTCATCGCTGATTGTCCAGGGTCAACTTGATGTCTGGATGCTGTATCCGCGTGCGTTGCTCCCCCATCTCTTATTGGGACGCACCAATGCCACAGCCTGGGGCGATGCACTGTTTGGGTATGTCATTTATCTGGCGATAGTCCGACCAGATCCAGTTCATTTCCTGCTCTTCTTCCTGTTGAGTATTTCGGCGGCCATGGTTTTTCTCGGATTTAACATTCTGGTTGGAAGCCTCGCCTTTTTCCTTGGAAACTCAGAAGGGTTGGCTGAACAGTTGCGCTTCTCGTTAATCACCTTCAGTACCTACCCGTCAGTTATTTTTGAAGGGCCGGTCAAAGTCATTTTGTTTACCGCCATTCCAGCCATGTTTATCAATAACCTGCCCATCACTGCCTTGCGGGAGCTTTCCCTTTTTCATGCGGCTCTTTCATTTTTGGGAGGCGTGCTGGCGGTGGGGATTGGTGGATCAGTTTTTTATTATGGCCTGCGCCGGTACGAATCAGGGAATTTGATGAATATGCGTGGCTAACTGAGCTGAATGGAGAATGGAGAATGAAGAAACCAGTGAATGGTTAGTGGTTAGCTTTTGGTTCTTGGTTCTTGGTCGAAAGTCTTGATCTCTAATCACTAACCACTAACCACCTTCTTCATTCTCCATTCTTCGTCATTCGCCCTTTGTATTCGGTCATTCAGCACGTCTTTGGTGCGTTTCTGAAAGATTCAAGGCTATAATTCGGCATCCACTCAACCACCGATTGAATTCCTTACCATTTCAGGAACGCCGTCTATGCGAAAAGCTATTTTGCTGACTCTGTTGATCTTTGCTGGAACTTTATTTCTTATTTCCTATTCCAAACCCTGGCTGCAAAGAACGGTTGCTGCCCAATCAAAGCAAAAAGTCCCCACGTTTAATAAAGAAATTGTTCGTATTTTTCAGAAAAACTGTCAGGTCTGTCATCACCCGAACTACATTGCTCCATTCTCACTGATGACCTATGACGAGGCAAAACCCTGGGCACAGGCAATCAAAGCCGAAACCCAGGCCAAACGCATGCCTCCCTGGAAAGCAGCATCTGGTTGTGGAAGTTTTAATGATGAGCGGGTTCTCTCAGCCGAAGATATTGACCTGATTGCGCGCTGGGCCGATGCTGGCGCCCCAGAGGGAAAAGCGAAACATCTTCCGCCACCAGTCAACTTTTCGTCCGACTGGTTACTCGGCAAACCGGAGCTTGAACTGGCTTCCCCAGAAGCTTTTTCGATTCCAGCTTCAGGCGATGATATTTATCAATGCTTTGTATTACCACACAAGTTTGATCAGGAAGCCTTCTTGACCGCCTCAGAAATCCTGCCGGATGCGGCTGAAGTCGTGCATCACGTGTTGCTGTTTGTTGATACTTCAGGAGAGGCTGAACGCCTGGATGCTGACGACCCGGCCCCTGGATACACTTCATTTGGTGGTCCGGGATTCATCCCAGCGGCACTGCTGGGTGGGTGGGCACCAGGTAACTTTCCTCGATTTACACCCAAAGGAATCGGCGTCAAGATTCCGAAAAACTCGCGCATCGTGATGCAGGTGCATTACCACCCCAATGGTACCGCCTTTACCGACCGGACCCGGTTGGGGCTGCATTTTGCCAAAGAGCCGGTTGAAACTGAGCTTCAGGTACTGCCAGTCGTCAATCCATTCTTCAAGATTCCAGCCGGCGCCCCCAGCCACGAAGTCAAAGCCGTCATGACGGTTCCGTTTTTCTGGAACATCAAAGTTTTGGGAATTACGCCCCACATGCATTTGCTGGGAAAAAGCATTCAGGTCGAAGCCAGACTCCCTGGTGGTGAAAAAATTTGTCTGGTGAATATTCCCACCTGGGATTTCCGCTGGCAGGGCACTTATGCCTTCAAGGAACCAATCACGCTTCCTGGCGGCACGATTATTACGGCAACCGCCATCTATGACAATTCAATGGCCAACCCGCTGAACCCAAACAATCCACCAAAGCAGGTTGAATGGGGCGAACAGACCACTGATGAAATGTGCCTCGTTTTTATGAATTATGTGTCTGCCTGGACAGACAAATCACCAAATCAGAAAGCCAGATACCAGGAAGTTGACCCGATTCAGGCCATGATTGCCGACCAGCCTCCAATCAAAATGGGCGGTGTGGACATTATGCAGCAGGCCAAATTGAAAATGGCATCCAGCCTTCTGTTTAGTTCACCGGTTGAAATGTACAACTGGGCTGATGCCTTCCGCCCAGAAGTGTCGAAGTCCAAAACCCTTCCCTGGCAGAAATATTTTGGGAAAGACGGTGCGGTTTCCAAAAAACCTGCCTGCTGTCATTGATTATTTGAACAAAAAATCCCTGTAAGAACCAAAAACGGCAGGTCAAATGACCTGCCGTTTTTTGGTTTTTTCTTGATCTCAAATCTTTTATTAATTGGTATTGCTCGCGTCTTCCTGCTGGCCTAAATATTCCAGATACAGGGATTTTGCAGATTCTTCATCGTTGATCGTTTCCGGACCATAAACGCGATATTCACGTCCTTCACCTGCTGCATTGACAATATACACCCAGCCATTGCCATTACGGAAATACATGGTTGTGTAATCTTCCCCATTGACTTTCTTGACATAATCAAGCCTGGACGTTGCAGAGGAACTGGTATCCACCAGCTTATGTTTCTCAATCACTCCATTCAGGGGAAAATCATCTCCACTGATTTTTACGAGAAATTCATTATTTTCTGGTGAACCGACCTGTACCGCAACAACCTGAATACCATTTTCACCATAAAACAATTTGATATTCTTCCCGTATTTTTGCCGATTCTGGCTCAACGCCACGGTCGTCGCACAGCACACAATTAACAACAACAGGGCGAAAGATTTAATTTTTGAAGAAACTTCGAACATTGAGACAAACCTCCAAGTGAAATGAGTAATGTTTATTGAACGATACACACTTCAGAACAACTCGCGTGCCAGAGTTCAAGTCAATTGTCCACTATAATCCAAAAAAACAATAACCCTTTTCAAATCAAGCTTTACCTCAATAAAAAAAGAGATTGCCTTCTTATTTTTCAGAATTTACACAGAAACGAATTTATCTTCCTTTGATATATCCTTCCAAATTAAATTAAATTGATTTTTTCTATTATTGGCACGCTTCATCTTCCTGAGGCGGATGACTTCCGGCGCTTGAATGGCCTCCCTATGGGATAACCTCACAAAAAAAGGCTGTATGGAATGTACCCAATCATTCCATACAGCCCACTTGCTTGTACGAGACGAACACCGTTGTAAAGGCTGGCTTCTGCAAGCCAGGCTCCAATGCCTCATTCGGTTGAGGCAGATCCTTTTTGCTCTAAAGCCGAGTGCATCGCGTGCCAGGGAAGGCTGGCACATTTGACCCGCACCGGAAAATGACTGACGTTTGAAAAAATCGCCAGCCGCCCCAGATGATGCGCTTCAGAATTCACATTCAGCTCGCCTTTGACCATTTTGTGAAATTCGTGAAACAGCACTTCGGCTTCGTCTTTGGGTTTTCCCTTAATAAAAGCCGTCATCATCGAGGCTGAGGCTTTGCAAATCGCACATCCCACGCCCGTGAAAGTAATTTCCTTGATCACCGGTCCATCCAGGTTGATAAAGACGGTTATCTGATCACCACAGAGCGGGTTGTGCCCTTCGCACATGCACGTCGGGTTTTCAAGCGTCTTAAAGTTTCTGGGATTCTTGTTGTGATCGAGAATGACCTGCTGGTACAACTCGCTGTTGTAACTCGACATTTAGCTAAATACCTCTATCGTTTTCAGAATCGCTTTGGCCAGTTCATCAATTTCCTCTCGGGTATTGTAGAAAGAAAACGAAGCCCGAGCCGTGGCGGGGACGCCAAACCGTTTCATCACCGGCTGGGCGCAATGGTGACCGGCACGAATGGCAACCCCTTCCTGATCAAGGAAATGGCCAATATCGTGTGGATGAACGCCATCTAAAATAAAGGAAATAATCGCCGCCTTGTGGGCCGCTGTCCCAATTATCTTCACCTGTGGAATCGCTGATAGCACCTGGGTGCCATATTCCAACAATTCGTGTTCATATGCCTGAATCCGATCCAGGCCAATTCCAGTCAGATAGTCAATCGCTGTCCCCAGACCGATGACTTCGGCAATCGCAGGGGTGCCAGCTTCAAACTTATGTGGAATCGGAGCATACGTCGTTTTTTCAAACGTGACCGATTCGATCATATCGCCGCCACCCAGGAACGGATTCATCTTTTCGAGCAGGTCGGCCTTGCCATACAAAATCCCAATGCCCGTCGGACCAACCGCTTTATGGCCTGAAAATGCATAAAAGTCACAGTCCAGGTCCTGAACATCAACCTTCATATGCGGCGCCGCCTGAGCGCCATCCACCAGGAATGGAATATTTTTGGCGTGGGCCAGTTCGATCATGTGTTTGATCGGGTGAATCGTCCCAAGCGCATTGGAAACATGCCCGACACATACCATTCGGGTGCAGTCAGTCAGCAGTTTTTCATATTCTTCCAGGATCAAGTCACCCTGGTCATTGACCGGGATCACCCGCAGCGTCGCCCCTTTTTCAGCACAAATCATTTGCCAGGGCACAATGTTGGCGTGGTGTTCGGTGGCCGAAACCAGAACTTCGTCACCGGCTGAAATAAATTTCGCCCCATATCCACGGGCCACCAGATTGATCGCCTCGGTTGTGCCACGTGTGTAGATAATCTGCCGGGTTGCTGGAGCGTTTAAAAACCGGGCGGCCACTTCGCGCGTGTGTTCATAGGCAATAGTGGCTTTTTCAGAGAGTTTATGGATGCTGCGCCGCACAGTCGCATATTCTTCCGAATAATACCGGCTGATGCGGTCAATCACGACGTGCGGTTTCTGGCTCGTGGCGGCATTGTCCAGATAGACCAGCGGTTTCCCATTCACCTGCTGTCTGAGCATTGGAAAATCAGCCCGAATGTGTTCGACATTGAACGTAGGCGGTTCAGCCACCGCCAAAGAATTTTGTGCAACTGCCATATCACTTTTTCTCCAAAAGTCTTTCTGAGTTAGTGATGAGTGGCTAGTGGTTAGTGGTAATGACAACTCACATTGTTTCAGTCGCCTCAGGTAATCCTTTGAAAAATCAGATGAAAGCTCAAAATCATCAAAACAACCTGAGTTGTCATTACAGCTAGTGGCTAGTGGCTGGTTCTTGGAAGGTATTGATTTCTAACCACTAATCACTAATCACTAATCACTAATCACTAGAGGGGTTCTTCATTCTTCAGTAATGGTTCTTAACCACGTCCGGCAATGCGGGTTGAAATGGCCCGGCCCAGTCCCGATTTGATGGATTCAATTTTGATTCGATCCACAACTTCCTGGGCAAAAGCAAAAGTCAGCATGGTTCGGGCCTGTTCCAGTGGAAGCCCGCGGCTGAGCAAATAGAAAATTTCGTCTTTGTTGAGCTGACCGACGGTGGCACCGTGGCTGCATTTGACGTCATCGGCAAAAATTTCAAGTTGCGGTTTGGTGTCAACGCGGGCGCTGGTTGAAAGCAGCAAATTCTTATTGGTCTGGTTGGCGTTTGTTCCCTGGGCATCGGTTCGGACCCAAACTTTCCCATCAAACACGCCGCGTGCCTTATCGTCCAGCATTCCTTTGTAGAGAATCTGGCTGGTGCAGTTCGGATGGGCGTGATCAACCGATAAATGCACGTCTGCCAGTTGTTTCCCGCTCACGTAATACAACCCTTGCAAGGCACACTCACCACCAGGCGCCGTAAACGCGACATCAATCTGGTTGCGGGAAATCTGACCACCGAGCGCAAAAGAATACCCGTTCAACACCGCCGCCTGCTGGATGCGAACCCTGGTGTTGGCAATATGATAGGCGTTCAGGCTTTCTTTCTGGACTTTGTAATGCTCCAGGATGGCACCATCCTCAAGCACAATTTCGGTGACGGCATTGGTCAGGTATGGACGGTCGCCAAACCGGCCTGATTCATCATCGAGCGCCAGGTAGTTTTCAACCACCGTCGCGATACTGGCTTGCTCAGCAACGATGAGCACCCGTGGGAACGTCGCCTGAAAATCAGCCGCGTGATCTGAGACAAAAAACAAATTGATTGGTGTCTCAACCACTTTGCCTCGGGGAATATAAATCACCACGGCCTCACCCATCAGGGCGGCATTGAGCGCGGTAAACCCATTCCGATCTGGAACAACCACCTGCCCGAAGTATTTTTGCACCACTTCCGGGTGTGTCTCACAGACGTCAGCCAGCAGCCCCACCACACATCCGGCTGGGAGAGATGGAAACGCCGAGAGTTCGTGGTTTAACCGGCCATTGAGAAATACCAGTCGGCTGGATTCAGCTTCAGGATAAAACGGGATGAGCTTTGAAACGGCTTCAACATGTCCGGCAACACCAGGAGTAAATGCCTGTTTGGTAACTGGTGCGATATTGGTGTATTTCCACTCTTCATCCCGAATGGTCGGAAACCCAATCCGTTCAAAAGCCGCCACACCCGCCGCACGCAAATCAACCAGCCATTGTGGTGACGTGCCGGCTTCAGCTTTTGACACTGCTTCAAAAATGCTTTGATACAAATGTTTTTGTTTTGATGGTTCAGGAGTCATAAATCCCTTTTGAATCAAGAATGAAGAAACCAATTTTAGTGATTAGTGGTTAGTGGTTAGTGGTTAGTGGTTAGTTCTCGGTTCTTGGAAGGTATTGATTTCTAACCACTAACCACTAATCACTTTAATCACTCTCAATTCTTCATTCTATTTCGCGGCCTGACGGAATTCTTTTTCTTCTTCCTTAATCCAGTCATAGCCTTTGGCTTCGAGTTCGAGCGCCAGTTCTTTTCCGCCGGATTTCACAATTCGGCCCTGGTACAGCACGTGCACAAAATCAGGCGTGATGTAGTTGAGCAACCGCTGATAGTGCGTCACCAGGATAATACCGTTGTCATCTGTGTGGAGTTTGTTGACTCCATTGGAGATAATCCGCAGGGCATCAATGTCGAGGCCAGAATCCGTTTCATCCAAAATGGCCAGTTTGGGTTCTAAAACCGCCATTTGCAGAATCTCGTTGCGTTTCTTTTCACCGCCGGAGAAGCCTTCGTTGACGGATCGGTTGATAAACGATTTGTCCATTTCAATGACTTTCAGCTTTTCCTGGAGCAAATCGTCAAATTCCAACGGGTCAAGCTCTTCTTCGCCGTGGTGTTTGCGAATCTGGTTATAAGCCAGTCGCAGGAACGTGGCATTGCTCACACCTGGAAGTTCAATCGGGTACTGAAACGCCAGGAAGATGCCTTCGCGAGCCCGTTCATCAGGCGCCAGTTCGAGCAAATTTGTGCCTTTGAACACGATTTCGCCTTCGGTCACGACATAACTTGGATGACCGGCCAGAACCTTGGACAACGTGCTTTTGCCTGAGCCGTTTGGGCCCATAATTGCGTGGATTTCACCAGGCTTCACCGTCAAATTGATTCCACGCAGAATCTCGATGTCGTTGACGGTGGCATGCAGATTTCGAATTTCTAACACAATTTCCTCACCTGTATAGGGTTCAGGGTTCAGGGTTCAGGGTTCAGGGTTTGAAAAAACGACTTGTGCCTTGTTCCTGGCTTCCCGCCACCTGATTTGTACTTATTGAAATTGGTCACGCTCATCAGCCGGCAGTGAAGTCATTCTAAGAAATCAAAGTATCGAACAACTGACCACTGACGACTGACGATTGACTCATTGATTATCCCACTGAATTTTCCAGTTTCATTCCAAGTAACCGTGACGCTTCGACGGCAAATTCCATTGGCAATTCACGGAAGACTTCTTTGCAAAAGCCGTTGATGATCATTGAAATCGCGTCTTCCTGTGAAATACCACGCTGCAGGAAATAAAAAATCTGCTCTTCGCTGATCTTTGACGTTGAAGCTTCGTGCTCAACCGTGGCGGAGTTGTTTTGAACTTCAATGTAGGGAAAGGTATTGGCCCCGCAGGCTTGCCCGATGAGCATTGAATCGCACTGGGTGTAATTGCGGGCATTGTCAGCCCCCGGCATGATTTTGACCAATCCACGGTAGGTATTGTTTGACCGGCCAGCGGAAATTCCCTTCGACACAATTGTGCTGGTCGTGTTTTTTCCGATGTGGATCATCTTCGTGCCGGTATCAGCCTGCTGAAGATGGTTGGTCAGGGCGACTGAATAAAACTCTCCAACTGAATTATCCCCAATCAACACACAGCTTGGGTATTTCCAGGTGATGGCCGACCCGGTTTCAACCTGTGTCCAGGAAATTTTTGAATTGTTGCCCAGGCACTTTCCGCGCTTGGTAACGAAATTATAAATCCCACCCTTCCCGTCTTTGTCGCCGGCATACCAGTTTTGCACGGTTGAATATTTGATCGTGGCATTGTTGAGCGCAACCAGCTCAACCACGGCTGCATGGAGTTGATTTTTATCGAATTGGGGCGCTGTGCACCCCTCAAGATATGACACGGAAGCACCTTCTTCCGCCACAATCAATGTTCGTTCAAACTGCCCGGTGTCCGGGTTATTGATTCGAAAATAGCTTGACAGCTCCATCGGGCAGGTTACGCCTTTGGGGATAAAGCAAAACGAACCGTCGGAAAACACAGCCGAATTGAGCGCCGCGTAAAAATTGTCGCTGATTGGCACGACTGAACCCATGTATTTTTTGATGAGTTCTGGATAGTGCTGCAGGGCTTCGGAGAATGAGCAGAAGATCACACCGGCTTCAGCCAGTTTTTCTCGAAAGGTCGTTGCCACCGAAACGCTGTCGAAAATGGCATCAACCGCCACATTGGCCAGCATTTTCTGTTCGTTGAGCGGAATGCCCAGCTTTTCAAAGGTGTCGAGCAATTCCGGATCAACTTCATCCAGGCTATTGAGTTTGGCTTTGGGTTTCGGGGCCGAATAATAAATGATGTCCTGAAAATCAATGGCCGGATAGGTGACGTTTGACCAGGCCGGCGGCGTCATTTTCAGCCACTGGCGAAACGCCTTGAGTCGAAACTCAAGCATAAACGCCGGCTCGTTCTTTTTTTCGGAAATCAGGCGGACGGTATCTTCAGTCAGCCCGCGCGGAACGACCTCCGACTCAATTTCAGTGGTAAACCCGTACTTGTATTCCTGTTCTGCAAGTGCCGCAATTGTGCTCATAATTCTCCTTCAACCAACCCTAAAAATCGCTCCACTTTTTGTTCTTCTGGTTCCTACATTGATGACCGGAAGGCGGTGGCTTCGAGTTCTCCCGTTTTTGGAATGCGCCGAAGCTGAAACAACCGCTGGTTGACATCGCCTTCGGAATGAATCAGGTGCGCGAGGGTAATTTTTCCAAGCACCTGATGGACAGTCTGGTTCAGGGTATGGAGTACCGGTCGGATGCCACAGTCATCGTGATGGACACAGACCTCCTGGGCACCGGAAAAACTCTTGCAATGATCGTCCATCGCTTCGGTATCCAAAACGCCGATAATATCGCCAACCGAGATTTCGCTGGCCGCCCTGGCCAGCACATACCCCCCTTTGACACCTCGAACTGACCGAACAATGCCGGCATTGCTGAGGAGCCAGAGCACTTTTCCGGCATTGGCCGTCGAGATGCCCTCGCGTCTAGCAATTTCCTTGAGTGAAAGCGAGTCACCTTCGGGTTGGCGTGCAAGTTGCAGCAAACACCGGAGGCCGTACTCTTCAAGTGCGGTAATTCTCATAAGTTGATTCGATGTGTGATGGTGTCACCTGGGGATTTTGGCTGTGCTCAGAAAGCGAGCAGGGTCACTCTATTGAATACCTTACTTTTTTGTCAAGTATTGTTCCCTTTCACACCGTGGGCCTTTCTGACACTTCGCAACACCGTTTGTCCCACGCTGCTCCACTTTATCCAGCATTTTCACCGACTTGAACCAGATCCATTGCCCAATCAAACCTATGGTGTAGAATCCTTTACCGCCTCTTACCCGGCCTGCTCCGCCGTAAACTCTCGCTTTTTTGAGGTAGTATGAATTTTTTCCTCTCCGTCAGTGTATGTTTTGTTTTTTCAATGGTGAACTTTTGCTCTCTGCAAACACCCAAACCGGAACTTCAATCACTTGGTTGGCTCGGCGGCTACTGGGAATTTAAAACTCAGGCTGTCCACCACCAGGAACAGTGGCTGGCGCCCTCAGGCGGGACAATGATCGGCATGGGTCGAATGGTCAAAAACGGGAAACTCGCCTTTTTTGAGTTTATGGAACTGCGCCAGGATGGACCAAATCTGGTTTTTACGGCTCACCCCTCAGGTCAAAAAACCGCCACGTTTCAGGTAACAGCGGCATCGGCGACAGAGGCCACCTTTGAAAACCCAGACCACGACTTTCCCCAAAAGATTGAGTACCGATTGACGAAACCTGATTTCCTCGAAGTGACAGTTTCAGGGCTGGTGAAAGGGAAAAATCGAGTTGAACGGTTTCAGTTTTCTCGTGTTTCCTGCCCGACACGCTGAAGAACTTGTTTTCCAACATCTGAATCTTTAGCTTATACCTCACTCCTCAAATTTCTTTCCAAGGACCGACTTCAAACTGCTATGAGACCTTTTCTCTCACGGCGTTCATTGCGCCGATTTTCCTTACTTATTGTGCTGCTGAGCCTTATCTTGACGACAGGTGCGTTTGCTTCAGCCCAAAATCAACCGTCTGAAAACCCGGTTCAAAAATCCAGGGACCTGGCCCGCAAAGGAATCCAGGCATATCAAAAGCAAGACTTTGCCGCCTATCTGGAAAATGTGCGCGAAGCTGCAAGGCTCCGACCAAATTTCCCGCCTATCCTCTATCACCTGGCTCGCGCCAACTTTCTTACCGGGAATCAATCTGAAAGCCTGCGGTTGCTGACCCAGCTTTCCCAGATGGGAAATTACATTGACCTCAACCAGGATGAAGATCTGAAACCCTTGCAGGCAAAATCCGAATTTACTCAAGCGGTTCAAACCTTTGAAGGGCTCAAAAAACCAGTCGCCGGGAGCCAGGTGGCCTTTGAACTGGCTGAAAAAGGGCTGATTACCGAAGGCATTGCCTATCTTCCATCTGAAAAAGCCTTTCTGGTCAGCAGTGTTCGCAAACGCAAAGTCTTTAAAATTACCCAGGATGGCAAGGTTTCCGACTTTCTCACGAGCGGCCAGGATGGGTTATGGGGCGTGTTTGGGATGAAAATTGATGTCAAACGCAACCGGCTCTGGCTGTGTACCTCGGTGGTGCGGGAAATTGAAGGCTTCAAAGCTGAGGAAGACGGTCAGGCTGGGATTTTTCAATATGATTTGAAGACCCATAAACTCGTAAAGAAATACATCTTGCCCAACTCTGAACAGGGTCACGTTTTCGGTGACCTGGAATTGCATCCAAAGGGTGATGTGTATGTCACTGACAGCAAATCTGGCGGGCTCTATCGGATCTCAACCACCACGGATTCGCTCGAACGTTTTCTGGACACGTCTCCTTTTGTTTCGCCACAGGGTTTGGCGGTGACTCCAGATGGCAAACGGATGTTTGTGGCGGATTATTCAGTTGGAATCGGCGTCATTGATCTGACAACCAAAACATTTTCACTGGTACCAGCCTCCCCAGAGATGCTGCTGCTTGGGATTGATGGGCTGTACCTGCACCAGAATTCACTGATTGGGATGCAAAACGGAATTCTGCCCAAGCGTGTGATTCGGCTTGAACTGGATGCCAAACTCACCCGGATTGAAAAATTGTCTGTAATCGAACGCGGAACCCAGCATTTGGAAGACCCAACGCTGGGGGTGATCGTCAACCACTCAATTTACTTTATCGCCAACAGCCAGTGGGAGAGTTTTGACAAGGATGGAACGATGTTTCCACCTGATAAACTCAACCAGCACATCATTTTAAAAGCTTCACTCAAATAACTGGCAGGTCTTGTGGTCGTAGACACGATTGAATTGTTAAAAACCAACCGATGGGCCAAAAGTCTGGCATTGCTGGGCATTTGGACCATCGTCGCCACCTTTTTTTCCTTACAAGGCGCCGCTTTTTACTGGCGCCGTGGCGAAACAATTGCCTTTTCAGAAATTTTCCTGCCGGAATTTACCTTTTGCCTCGTTGGCGCGATTGCCACTCCGGGCCTTATTTGGGTTTCGAGTCGGTTGCGGATCGAACGCCAGATTCTCATTTCACGATTGCTGGCTCATCTGGTGTTCAGCATTGGGTTTGCGGTGGTCTGGATGACAATTCCCCGACTGGTGAACCAGACCGTATTGAGCGTACCGTTTAATGTTCAATCCTTGATCAATTCGGTTATTTGGGGGCTGGATCGAGGCGTGATGGTGTACTGGGTCATCATTTTGCTGCACCACTCTTATGTCTATCAGCGCCAGTACTTTGAGTCTCAGTTGCAAACGTCGCGACTTGAAACCCAACTGGTCAACGCTCAGCTCCAATCCCTCAAAATGCAGTTGCAGCCGCATTTTCTATTTAACACGCTCAATTCCATTTCGACGCTGGTGCTGGTTAACCCAAAAGCCGCCCACAAAATGGTGGCTCAACTGGGGGATTTCTTGCGGTTGACGCTTGAAAACTCCAGCTCCCAGGAAGTCTCGTTTCAGCGTGAACTTGAGTTTTTGAAATGTTATCTGGCGATTGAACAAACTCGATTTCAGGACCGGTTGTCAGTTATTTTTGACATTGACCCATCCATCCAGGATGCACTGGTTCCCAATTTACTGCTTCAGCCAATTGTTGAAAACGCCATCAAACATGGCATAGCCCCCCGCGCCACACCCGGAACCATTTCGATCAGGGCCACCCAGGAATCGGGTCGTTTGCATATCGAAATCAATGATGATGGGCCTGGCCTCTCACGCGCTCCTCAATCCAATCGAAAATCAAAAGGAATTGGCCTGCACAACACTCGTGATCGCCTGGAGCAACTCTATGGTAACCAGTATCGGCTTGAACTGATTGATATTCCTCAGGGCGGCCTTTCCGTGATAGTCGAATTTCCTCTTACTCCAGCATTGGTGCTCCAGGATGCAGGACCGGTTTATGAACGGAGTCTCATATGAAAATCCAGGCGGTCATAGCTGACGATGAACCCTTAGCGCGGGCTGGAATTCGGGTGTTGTTGGAAGACGACCCTGACATTGAACTGATCGGTGAATGCGGGACCGGGCGTGGGTTGGTGGCCCTGGTCATTGACCAAACTCCGGATCTGATTTTTCTTGATGTCGAGATGCCCGAAATGGACGGCTTTGACACCCTGGAATCACTTCCCTCTGACGCCATCCCATCCGTTATTTTTGTGACGGCCTATGATCAATATGCCGTCAATGCCTTCGAAGTCCACGCCCTTGATTATGTCTTAAAGCCAATTGATCGCGAACGCTTTCGCAAAGCCCTGCAACGCGCCAAAGATCATATCAAACAGCAACGCGACCATTCATTGACGCGGCGGATCCTGGACTGCCTTGAAGACCTGAAAGCTCCGACCGACTTTCTCGACCGGGTTGTGATCAAAAACGGCGGCGATGTGATCTTTCTCAAAGTCGAAGAAATTGACTGGATCGAGGCTGAAGGCAACTATGTGCGGCTGCATGCCGGGAAAGACTCACACTTGTTACGTGAAACCCTAAGTAATCTGGAGAGTCAGTTAAATCCGGCAAAATTTATCCGCATCCATCGCTCCACCATTGTCAACTCTGACCGCATCCGCAAACTCGAAGCGCTCTTCCACGGTGACTGCAATGTCATTCTCAATGATGGAACCCAGTTGATGCTCAGTCGAAACTATCGGAAGAATATTAAAGGGGTTTAACGATAAACTTCACCACCACCGCTGCCAGTTCCTCGCCTTTATCTTCCTGGAGAAAATGTCCGGCTTCGCAAATTGTTGTGTGCGGCTGGTTTTTGGCACCCGGAATCAACTTTTGAAAGACCACATCGGCCCCACGAGTGATGGGATCTTTGTCGCTGAAAGCTGTCAGGAACGGCTTGTCCCATTGCTTGAAAACTTCCCAGGCTTGTTGATTCTTGAGTCCTTCAGGATCGTCGGCGCGGGTGGGAACCAGACTTGGGAACACTCGGGCGCCGGCTTTGTAGGAATCATCCGGAAACGGTGCATCATAGGCCGCGATGACTTCGGGGGAAAGCTTGCTGACACAGCCCCGGCTAAGAATGGCCCCAATTGGAAAGACCGGTGTCGTTTGGGAGAAATGCTGCCATTGTAAAAAGGCTTCTGGCATTGGATGGTCACCTGTGGGAAGTGCTGTATTGGCCGCCACAATCCGGGCAAATCGGTCAGGCATTTCAGCCACCACGCGCAACCCAATCAATCCACCCCAATCCTGACAAAAAAGCGTGATCTCAGTCAGACCAAGTTGCTCAATGAATGATCTGAGAATTTCGATGTGAAACTGATAAGAATAGTCTTCGCGCCGAATGGGCTTGTCCGAACGCCCAAACCCGATCAAGTCCGGAGCGATGGCTCGCAACCCCGCCGCCGTAAAGACCGGGATCATTTTCCGATAGAGATAGCACCACGAAGGCTCTCCGTGAAGCAGAAGTACAATTTGCCCGTCACGGGGTCCCTCATCAAGGTAGTGGACGCGCAACTCGTTGATATCCAAATAATTCGGTAAAAAATCAAAGCCAGATAAGTTTTGAAATCGGTCATTCGGCGTGCGAAGTATTTCCATAAATAAAGGATCTCCTGGAATTTGAATGCGGGCTCAAGAAACAAGCCAGCACTGAACACCTGATGAAGAAGTTGGTACTGGCGAACTCAACCCCAATTTAGAGCCCCATCAATTGAATTATTTTTTGGAATTGTGAGTGCTGACGGACTTTCCGAAAAGCTGGATCAATTTTCAGATTGATGAGAAGAAAACCGTGCTCTTCATACGCTCTTTCCAACCAGTGGATAGTTTGTTCCTGATCATCCAGATAAGCAAAATATTTGGCCAGATCGTAGGCCCGGCTGGCTGGAACTTGCTTCATTTGTTGGATCTGCATTTCTAAAAATCCTTGTATTCCAGACGTTTGATATACTTTATCAATTGACTGACCTTCCTTGAGCTGCTGACCGTCTTTCTTTTGAGCAGCAAGGTATTCCCGAACAGCATCATCATATCGCCTCATTTGGATATAGATTTCAAAAAGCAACTGATGCGCGGGGACAAAATCCGGAAAGAGTTCCAACGCTTTTTGACAGAATTCGATAGCCAGTTGAGTTCTATCCTGGGAGAAGTAAACCTGTGCCAAATCCGTCGCAATAGCAGGCGAGAGAGGATCAAGCTGGTATGCTTTTTTCAAGTGAACCGTCGCTTCGAAAAGTTGTCCACGGGTGGCCAGATACTGGGCGTACCATTGGTGCGCAATAGGGTGTTGCGGATTGAGGTGCAACGCCGTTTGAAATTCCAATTCGGCCTCATTCCAATTCCAGTGGTGGAACATCCGAATAAACGCCAGAGTGGAGTGAGGTTCAGCGAGCGTTGGATCTAACCCAATAGCTTTTTCAATCATCGGTTCAGCTTCAGGCCAACGCTCCAAATCAAAGGCATAGGCATCCCCAAGGGCGGCATATGCTCTTGCAAACTGAGGATCCCGATCAATTGCCTGCTGCAAATAGGTTATGCTTCTCATCAGTCCATTGTGAGAGCGGTTGTTCCAGAAATATCGTCCCTTTTGGAAAGCTTCAGAAGCCTCTGGATTCGACGTGTATTCACGGGATGGCGGTACTGGTTTTGACGTGTTCAAAATTACCTGGAGTGCAAAAGCCAGTCGCGCGGCGATGTTTTCACGCATCTGGTCAGATGGAGCTGTCGGTTCATAATACAATTCAGACCAGATGACCGAACCGTCCTGGATACGGCTTAATTTCATACCAACTGCAATTCGATTCAGACCCGCTTCAATTGAGCCGGTAACTAAAATTTCTGGAGTTGGTGAGGTGTTCTCACCCCAGAAAACTGGTTGTTTAAGGGAGACATTTTGTTGTTGCGAAAGCCTTGGCTGTACAAAGGGACATTCCCTGAGTTTGGAAATCAGTAAATCGCAAATTCCATCAGCTAAATTCTCACTTGTAGTTGCCTTCACAAGTTTAAATGGTTCAACAATAACCTGGATTTGAGGTGCTCCAACCGGGCGTTCTTTTTGTTTGGAAGTTGGTGTTACCAACGGGACCTGGATGAAGGCCAGGGTCAGAATGACGGTTACGGTGATCATCCCCATGAAAAAAGCCGTTTTGTGAAAGGTTGTCTTCGAAGCAACAGCTAACTGAGCAGTAGCAAATGACCTATCACCAGATTTGATTGTGAGCGGGGTAATTTGGGATATTTCGGAAATATTGCACGGCAGGCTATCTAAAAACGGACAAACGGGTCTTCCAGATTGTTCACCGCCAGGGTGGTCATCTTTCTGAATTTGATGACTTTCGAGCTCCTGGCAACGCCTGAGTACGGGAACAGTAAGCCGATACCCTCGTCTTGGGACCGTCTCAATGTATTTTTCGGGGTCAATTTCATCAAGCGCCTTTCTCAACATTGAAATACTTTGGGTTAGATTGCCTTTTTCCACAAAAGTATCGGGCCAAACCAGCCTCATTAACTCGTCCTTTTCAACCACCTGTCCTTGACGTTCGACCAGAACCAGGAGCACCTGGAATACTTTTGGAGTCAACGGAACAACTCGCTCCTCAAGCCAAAGAGATTGGTCACCACAATCTAACCAGTATGGCCCAAATTCATAGAAATACTTGATACACTTACTCATAGCAGACTTTGAGAACTTTTTGAGAACTTTTTGATGACCAGTTTTTCTTCCCAGCCCATAGAATCGCCCTCGACTACTGTAGCTTACAGCTATTTTTTAGGCAAACTGATTGAAGTGTCTGTATTCGAAAGGGGTTCGATATGGTTTGGGCTCAAAAACTGTTATGGCTTGTGATGCTGGTTGCGATTGGTGGAGGGGCTTGTTTTCATAATCTGAGCCAATCGGCCCAACCCGGCGACCCGAAAATATATCAATTCTCTTCGGAGCAAAAAAATCCAGCGACGATTCAACCTCACTCCGTTTCTCCCGGACCCTCAGAAAAAACACCACCATCTTCAGCCGGCATTATTTATATAATTTTCGATGCTTCGGGCTCAATGGCGGCAAAATTACCCGATAAGAGGTCACGAATTGATGCTGCCAAAGAAGTCCTCCACGGTTTTGTATCAAAAGATTTTTCAGGACATGAACTGGCGCTACGGGTGTATGGTCATCGCAAAAAAGAAGATTGTACGGATTCAGAATTGCTCATCCCGATTGGCCCCCCAGAAAAGGTGGTCCAATCTTTCAAAACAATGATCCAACGGATTGTGCCATTGGGCAGAACGCCTATAACGTTTAGTCTGATCGAAGCCCTGAAAGATATCGGCGAAAGACAGGCGGAAATCATTTTAATTACAGATGGAATTGAGTCTTGCGAAGCTGATCCTTGCGCGTTGGTTCAGGAATGGCGCGCCAAAAACATTCAGGTAAAAGTACATGTTGTTGGGTTTGGGGTAGATGAAAAAGCGAAAAAAACGCTGGGATGTATTTCCACCGCTGCTGGAACCCAGTTTCACGATGCCACAACCGCCCCAGCTCTGGCAGAGGAACTGGCAAAAATTCACCAAAAAACGGTCAAGCAAGGGTTTATTCTTAAAGGCCAGGACACCTCTGGCGTTGAACTATTGGTGAATGGCACCCTCTCTCAAAATAATATTGTCCGCTATCAAGTCAACTCCGCTGCCAAAGCACTGGTTGACGCTGGAGAATATGTGTTATCCGCTGGTGTGAAGACGGCAAATGGAAATCTTTATCAGCCTGTCATCCAACGGATCAAAATACTGGAAAATGAGACCACCACGGTTACCGTCACGGTTCCACTACCTCCGTCTGTGAAAGCCAGGTTTGCCCAAGGCCAGGAGGTCCAGCCTCATAATTTAATAGCGGCTTATCAAAACGGAAAAGAGGTATTCAAATTTCGGGCCATTGACAAAACCTATTTAGATGAAGGTACTTACGAATTTCAATCAAAAATCCCAGGTCAGGATCTACCTCCAGTCACTGAAACATTCGGCCCAGGCGATCACAAAGAGATTCTCTTTCAGCTTATTCAAACGGTGAAAGTCTTTTTCAAGATGGTTGCCGCTGGTTCTGAGGTTGTATTTCGAGACAATATGGAGTTATGGCAGGGAAATCAGAAAATCTATGAAGTACACTCCGTGAACGGTGCAACGGTGACACCAGGGATTTATGAACTCCATCTCCTCAACAAATTAGTGCCCCATGTCTCGCCAGGGGTGACCATTTCCAACCAGGAATCCCAGCACCTCACCATTTCTGTTCCGGTCGGATATATCACGTTTGCCTACCAAAAAGCAGATGGAAGCCCTGATAAAAAAGACCGCTGTTTTGTCAGCACTGGATCGGGACAGGAGCGGATCCACAAACTTTCAAACGAAAAACATCCGATTCTTCCTGGACGCTATCGGGTTGATGGCTGGAGCCATAAAGGAAGCTATGCTCCGGTATTCTTCGAAATCGCAACAGGTGAAGACAAGACTGTTTATTTACGGTCAACCAATTAATCCAAGTTCGGATTCAGAATTTACAGCCGTGGTAAACCCTGATTTATCAATTAGTTAAATCATCACTCAACCAATTAACCGATTTGAGGGCCTTACAATCCCATTCTAGCAATTAAGGAGAAGTATGAAAAATTCAAATGAACCGAATCGAACCCGACGGTCTTTGTTGAACTGCCTTTTTTGGGCTGTTCCTGTGAGTCTTATGTTTCCAGCTCTGGTACTGGCAGCATCAATAACACTGACAAAAGGCGCTAAAACAAATGGGTATGAAGTCAAAGGGACATCAGGGGGCTGGTATTTGTATGCTAAAGGTACCCACCCCGAAAAAGGCGCTCATCTCAATGGCACTTATGAAATAACCGTTTGTTTAAAGGATGGAACTACGGTTACCGAAAAAGTTGAGTTTACTGATGGAAATTCAAAAGGTGTAAAAATTGGTGGTCGAAACTCAGCCGAGCCCGAAATTAAGGAAGTCACCGTTGACGTTCCCTAAATCGTCACCGCATCACAATCCACTCGATTGAAGATGAACAAATTCTTGAGTGTCAAACCCTCCTGGGGTTGGAAATGAGTCCTGATCTGACACCAAAATGACTCGAATGCCAACCCCAACCGCTTTCAACTGATTGATAAATGCCGCCCGTTGCTCATTCCAGGTCAACAAGACCACAACAATGGCGGTCAGTTTGGCCGCTTCGGCCAGTAACTCATTCCACAAGGTTTTCCAGTCAACGTCAGGTGTTGGTTCAAGACAGGCCAGAATTTCCAGAATGTTTTCAAAATGGGCAATCGCCCGGCCTGACTGGAAGTGATAAACCGTCGTGCCAACCGCGAAAATGTCAATGAGGTATTCCTGGCGGGAAAGAAATTCCGCGATGGCAGCCGTTTTGGAGACAGCAGCTTCAAAAACATGGTCTGAGAAACCCGAAGGGACTTCGGTATCCACAATCACAGCCAGACGCACAAAATATTCTTCATGAAATTGTTTGACGACCGGTTTTCCCAACCGGGCCCAGGATGACCAGTGAATATGCCGCAAGTTGTCTCCGGTGCGATATTCCCGCGTGCCCATAAACTCAGGCGATTCACCAACATTGGAAGAAACCAGAAAACCGCCCGGCTGATACCGCCGCCCCTCGGGCACCTGAAATTCATCAAGCAACTCAAATTTGGGATACACCAAAAACGTTGACTCCTGCCGACACCGAAGCAGACCCCGACAAATTCCAAAGGGATAGGCTGAACCACCACACAGATATTTCAGGGTATAACTTCCCCGTTTCTCACACTTCAGATGCACTTCAACTCGAACTGTTTCTCCCGGTTCAATTCGCTCAATCAGAACCGGAGCCGCTTCCGAAGGCGATTGAATGAATTCAGGAAGCACCAGTTCCATTACTTCAATTCCCAGAGCCGGTTTCGCAGACCGATTTTCGGCTTCGACCACGATCACCACGTCTTTGCCCGCAGTGGTTGGGACAATTGGCCGACGTCTGAAAAACACCTTTGATTTGTGAAAGTAAGCCACGACACAGGCAGTGGTGAAAAGGCCAATCAAAAACGACGCCGCCGCATAAATCATTGGAATGAGTGTCAAATCCGCATCTCGCCCGGCAGCCAAACCGCCTCCGATCACAGTCACTAACCCCAGGACCCACCCTGTGGGCGTCAAATACCCTCGAACCACAAGCTCAGCCAGATTCACCAGTTTTGACCGGCGCAAGGTACGATTTTTGGTCGGGTTCGCTTTCGGTTTCCTCATCGTGGAACTCGCACGGTACTCAGAATTTCAGTGATGACCGTGTCTTTGTGGATGCCTGCATATTTTGACTTCATATCCAGCACCAGCCGGTGAGCCAGGACTGGGACTGCCAGCTTTTTCAAATCATCAGGCAAAACGTAAAGACGACCGTTCATAAATGCCAGTGCCCGGACAGTCGCCAGGAAGGCAATGGCACCGCGTGGGGAAACTCCGAACTTGACCGCCTGATGCGACCGGGTGGCATCCACCAGGGCCAGCAAATAATCAGCGACGGAGTTTTCAATCTCGACCTTATTCGCAAGTGCTTGAATCAGGAGCAGTTCCTCAAGCGACATGGCCGGTGTCAATTCATCCAGTTTTGCCGTTCCGCCGTCTCCCAGCATGATGGATTTGAGTTCGCTGGTGGTTGGGTAGCCGAGCGACAATTGCATACAAAACCGGTCAAGCTGGGCTTCTGGAAGTGGATAGGTTCCATGCGAATCAACCGGATTTTGGGTGGCAATCACCACAAACGGGGGTTCTAATCGAATTGATTTTCCATCAATCGAAATTTGTTTTTCCCCCATGGCTTCAAGCAAGGCAGATTGGGTGCGTGGTGAAGCCCGGTTGATTTCGTCAGCCAGTATCACATTGGCAAATAACGGCCCCGGGTTGAAGTGAAACTGACCGTCTTTCTGGTTATAAATCGAACCGCCAACAATGTCGGTCGGCAATAAATCTGGGGTAAATTGAATACGACTGACCTTGCCGCCGACGGAAGCCGCCAGTGCCTTGACCAGGGTGGTTTTCCCAACGCCAGGAATATCTTCCAACAGCAGATGCCCACCGCTGATTAAAGCCGCCAGCACATAATCAATCTGCTTTTGTTTTCCAATGATGACCCGGCATAGGTTCTCACGGACTTTGGCAATTAACTCAACAGCGTGTGTGGTTTGCAAGCACTTTGCTCCTGCTTTTCATCATTAGGGCCTGGTACAAGTCCCCATAAAAGGGGGATGAAATTCGACCACTCGATGAAAGAAAAATTGGTTTTCGCCCGGATGGGCGATGGAAAATAGCCGGTGGCAAGTGTCGCTTTGGACACGCAGCCACCGGACAGAGTCACCATCACGGGTTCGCGCCCGGATGGGCGAAAGCCAATTCGAAATCACCGAAATTCCATCCCCCATTTATGGGAACTTGTACTGAGGGCTTGGGGCTGAAGACAACGGGCTCAGGGCTTGGGGCTCAGGGCTGAAGAACTGGTTTTATTTCATCCCTCATCCTTCATCCCTCATCCCTTTCTGTGCCCCGAGTCTTCGAGCCTTCAGCCCAACTTCTTCAGCCCGATGGTCTTTCAGCCCTACTTCGTCTTATGCAAATATCGCCCTAAAGCCATCAATGGGAAGAAGTTCCGGTAAAAGTGATAGTTGATGTAGAAGTGGCATGGAAAACCCGTGCCGGTAAATTCATCTTCCGACCAGTTCCCGGCTTCATTTTGGGTGCGAATCAGGTATTCAATTCCCCGTTTGACCGCATCGGAGTGGCCTTCATCTCCAGCAATTAACCCCATCAAGGCCCAGGCAGTTTGCGACGCCGTGCTTTTGCCTTCGCCCATGAGATTTCGATCTTTATAGGAATCACAGCTTTCGCCCCATCCGCCATCTTCATTTTGATGGGCATACAGCCATTGAATCCCACGCATGAGAAAGGTTTCACGTGGGTCAATTCCAATTTGGACGGCTCCGTTGATGACGCCGCTCGTGCCGTAGATGTAATTCACCCCCCAGCGACCAAACCAGCACCCTTCGGATTCCTGCTCCGATTTGAGGAATTGAATGGCTCGATCAATCACTCGTTGATCGGTTTTGTATTTGGTGCGTCCCAGCATTTCCAATACACGTCCGGTGAGATCGGAAGTGCATGGATCAATCATGGCCTTTAAGTCACCATAGGGAATCTGGTTCAACAAATCCAGGTCGTTATCAACGTCAAATGCCGCCCAACCGCCTTTTTTGCATTGCATGCTGAGCACCCATTCCTGGGCACGCCGGATTGATTCCTGTTTGCGTTTTTCGTTCGGCAATTTGAGCCGGTCAAGCGCCATAATGATGACGGCGGTGTCGTCTACGTCAGGGTAAAAATCATTAAAAAACTCAAATGCCCAACCGCCGGGCTGCCCAGTTTTATTTTTGATGGCCCAATCGCCTTTGCGCAAAATCTGTTTTGAAATTAACCATTCCCCAGCCTTGACCAGGGCCGGATGGTCAGCGGGCATTCCAGTATCGAGCAACCCAATCAGCATGAGCCCAGTATCCCAAACTGGCGATACACAGGGCTGGATGTGGAATTCGTCGTCTGTTTCAATTCCAAACCGGTCAATCGCTTCCAGTCCTTTTCGCACCACATCGTGCGTTACCGGATAGCCCAATACGTGGAACGCCAGCAATGAATTCAACATCGCCGGAATGATTCCCGCCCAATCGCCAGGCTCATCCTGATGCTCCAGTACCCACTGTTCGGCGTGCTTGAGCGCCTTTTCCCGAAGTGGGACAAATCCTATCTTTTCAGCGAATTTAAACAACTTGTCGAGTTGGACAAAGGTGTTCCCAATCGAAAAGAACCCATCCTCACACGGCAGCGAAAGGTCGGCAGCTTCACGCCCACCAACATACAACTCATCAAGGAGGCCATTCGATGTGGGCCAAACTGGTTTCTTATCACACACAATCAGTAACGGAACGGTACTGCTCCGCGCCCAGCTTGCCATTTCATAAATGGTGAACGGAAACCATTCCGGAAATTCCATAATCCAGGCTGGCAGCGTTGGAATCCCCTTCCAATCAAAGGCACCAAATAAGGCCAGATGGAGCTTGGTGAAAATCCGGGTTTTGGTAACCCCGCCCCGATCCAGGATAAATGTTCGGGCACGCTGCATTCGAGGATCTTCGATTGATACTCCTAACAATTTCAAAGCAAAGTAAGCTTCGACTGTCGTGCTGAGCTCCCCACCGTCGCCATAAAACAATTCCCAGCCACCGTGTTCCCTTTGGCGATTCAATAAATAAGGAATGACCTTCCGCAAAGGCCGATTGGCCCCGGTACCCAGAATGGTGTGCAACATGACATATTCGGCGGTCAAGGTGACATTTGCTTCCAGTTCAGCCCACCAGTAACCTTCCGGGTATTGCTGACTGAGCGTGTACTGCTGTGCTTTTTCGATTGCCTTCGCCAGGGCGGATGTTTCAACGGCAATGGCAGTTTTCGCAAAACTCATGGATATTCAACCTCTCATTACCAGTCGGCTGTCAGAAGTCAGTAGTTTGCTAAGTGATTTTCTTTGAGTTACTTAGCCAGCTACGAATAGAAAATGGCGAATTGAGACTGGCATGACACTTTCTTAAATGTTTCGGAATTGGGCGTCTGAATCAGACAAAAGATGCTGGATAATAGGCGAATGGGGAATTTATTCAAAGGTCTCGTGGCAATTGGCGGGTTAGATCATGAAAAACAGTACCGAGTTCAAGCTTCAGCTTACCGATGTCTCAATTATCGAGCAACTCAAATCTCTTCAAAAACTTACCAGGAAGGAAGCATCCATTTTTCGCAAGCGAAAGCTTGTATTCTGAACAGTATCAAAACTGGTTCAGGAATTTCTGGAGTGGTTGCAGGGTGGTTTCACCCCAAAAATCATTATGCCCCAGATGGTCCACATAAAATTCAGTCACGGGAGCCTGGGCTTTTTGGGCTAACTGGTGCGTCATCGTGAACGGAATCACATCATCCCGCTTCCCGTGTCCAAACAAAATCGGGCATTTGACATGCTGGATTTTCCCGATACTTTCAAACCGGTGCTTGAGCAGCATTGAGACCGGCACGACCGGATAGCTGGCCTTTCCCATCTCCACCATGCTGGTGTAGGCACTAAAAGTAATCAGCCCGGCGAGTGGTTTGCGGGCAGCCAGGTCAACCGCGACTCCAGACCCAAGTGACCGGCCAAGAGCAATAATTTTCGTTTGATCAATATCCGTTCGCGAACGCAGATGGTCATAGACAGCATCCGCCGCAGTATAACAGCCTTGTTCTGAAGGAGTTCCGGAACTCAGGCCGTACCCGAGATAATCCGGAACAATCATATTGACGCCCAACCGGCGGTACTCGCCAAATTCATATAAGGCATCCTGGAGACACATGCCATTGCCATAAAAATAGATCAAGGTTGGGCATTGCTTCGCGTCGGGGTGGATCTTGCCGTCCGGGGTTAGCGCTTTCCCAAACAGGGCAGCCACGGTATCCCTGGATGGCGTCTGAAGGGAGAGAAGTTCCTCACCTTCCCCAGGCTTCACTTGAGCATATGTCGTTCCCTGGTTGGTTTTTCCAGGAAACATCAGCCATTCTTGTCCAAGGTACAACAGGACTAACAAACCGATATACCCGGCTGCGACGACAACCAGCGAGATTTTCAGTAAAACAAGCATTTTCTGTTTCAAGGCAAGCTATTGAGTGGACTATGAAAGAATTTGTTAAGTCTGGTGGCTAAGGGGGTTAGGTCTTGTTTTTTGTGTTACCTGAAAATTACTCCGTTTGACGAACAGAAATCAAGAAATGTCGGCCAAAGCCCTGCAAGAACAATGTAAAATGGTCACCACTCACAGGCTATTTTCCTATTTTGGCGCTTATGGAATGTTCCCATGGGTGGCGCTGACGCTGACCCACAGCTTTTTGGAGGTATCCTGTGCCGGGATGCACGGTTCAGATTGAATGTTCAGAAGCATCCCAAATTTGAGTGAATGGTAAGTCTTTTGTTTGCAAGGAATGATTTTGTCAATTCCTCTTTGCAATCATTTGGGCTGGGAAGGAAGTGGTTTTCGCTGGTAGACGGTTGCTGACTGACCCACGAGTGTGTGTTCGTCTTCGGTCAGAATCAGCAATCCACTCACGGTGTCAAAGGGTAAATTGACCAGGTTGACGCCACCCATCAATACCTTTCCCTGTTTCGGGTCTGGGTCCTCATCTAAAATCACAGTATGACTTTCAGCCTCTTCGGCATACACTTTGCCGTTCTGGTCAACCCAGACTCCCAAAATGAACATTCGCCCGCCTGGAATTTGTTGAGCCTTGATTGCATCAGCGATTTTATGGGCGGCAGCCTGGTATTCATTTGTCGAAATCACAGCGCCTGAGGCCGTAGTTATCATTTTCAAGCTCGCGTCGGGGTGGGTCAGAATGTAAATGCCTACCGATAAGGCAAGCAGGTCACCTACCACAAAATAAACTGCCAGCGAGATCAATTTCTTTTTTGAAACTTTGATTTGCATGTTCTATCCTTTTTTTCCGGGGGAGCACGCAAAGCCGTGCGGGCGCCGCTACTTGACCACGAAAGTACCGCTGACAGCTTCGCCGGAATTGGAGGCCGCATCGCGGGCGATGACTTTGACGCGGGCTTTCTTGGTTTTGGCAAACGAAGCTGGAACCGTCCAGGCGAATTGTTGTTGATTCCCAGGCAATCCAGTCACCACCGTTGTCGAGAAGGTCGTGCCATCGGTGGCGTAGAGCACGTCGTGCGACGTCACCGCGATGTTGTCGGCTGAGGTCCAGGAAATGGTCACATTCGGGAAAATGCCGGATTGGCCGTCTCCAACGTTGCCGGCGGCATCGGTGGCCGAAACCATGAGTTGTGCCTGGGAATAGGCATCGTTTTCAGTGATTTGGAGCGTGAAACTGGTGGCGGTTCCAGGCAGCCCAGCCGCGAGGGTTTCCTCAAACGGAGTGCCGTTGCGGCTGCCGTCGAGTTTGATCCAATGACCAGTAACTCCAACATTGTCAGAAGATTGCCAGATGACCTCAACCTGGGCATTGGGACGGGATTCGACCACCAGTCCTTGAGCCGGGGAAGTGACAGACACGGTTGGCTTGACTGTATCTGGAGGCGGATCAACATCGGCGGGAGTCACCGCCACGGTTCGGGCAAACTCCGAGGTCTGGTTGTTGACGGTGAGGGTAGCCGTGATATCCGTCACCCCTGACGCCTTATCCACAGGAATCGTCACTTGAAACGCTCCCGTGCCAATTTGGGCGGACTGGATCAAATTTCCCAGTCCGTAAGCAAGCGGCTCGGTCGCCGGAGCATTTGGGAGTGCCGGTCGCTGCGACGCACACAGCTCCATCGTCCCCGACCCTGGCGAAGTCCCTGAAACAACGATACTTCCATCTTTTTGCTTCTTGGCCGAAGCCAGCATCACCGATGGCTGGTAATTATTCGGCCCGGTGGGTTGGAGTTCGGTCAATTGATTGGGCACCCAGCGGCGTTCAAACACGGTCCGAAAGAATTCAGTCAGGGCAATGCCTGGGCCTCCGACATTGATGAAGGTGTTGTTTGAGATGGTGATGTTGTTGGTAATATAGTTTCTAACTTCTTGAGTGGGGTAGTACAAATTGACTATATTAAATGGGTTAGAACAAAGGACAATTCCTCCTCGTGGACAATTTTCAAGTCGATTTTGGCGAATAGTAGTTTGAGAACTTATATTTGAGATCTGGATTCCAACTGGTGTGTTTAATACTTGATTATTTTCCACAAGTGTTCTTTTTCTTGGATCAGGGTCACGTGTCAAATCTTGAACGATAATCCCGCAGTAGGGGAAATTGGCGATTATGTTCCCTGTAACTTGATCACCTTCAGCAACCTGGATACCAATTGAAAAAGCACCAGTATCATTTTCGGGCAATGGGGGATTATCTGGAGTTCCATTTGGGGCAATATCTTCTCCGTTCACTCCAACCCCAATAAAGTTATTCCTGATAATATCGCCAGAGGATAATCCTCCAAAATTGCTGGTTCTACCAATTGCACCTGCTTCGTTTCCCGCAAAGTAGTTACTTTCAATTATATTGCCAGTGCTTCCTTCCGCTACGTCAATGTAAGTTGATGGAAAAAAAAATGGACCTTGGAGAAATGCTTTGTATTCTAACCTTCTCGTTCCTGTTTTATTAGTACCAAAGTAATTTTGTCTTATAATATTCCTTTGTATAGAAGTAAAGGTGGCTGATCCATCTAGTAAAACAGTAAGGCCATATGCACAAATCACGTTTCGCTCAATTAAATTATCACTAGCTCCTTGATCAAACAAAATTCCGGGCGTCATTAAATTACTTTCGATTGCTTCTCCAGTTTGTGCTAACCCAAACCAGTTATCTGTAATTTTATTTCCTGAAGCAAACGCACTTCCATCACTATTGAAATGGCATATCTCGGGTCCGCCCCAGGATCTCGTTGCAAGTGATTCGTCTGAGCCAAAATTAAAACCACGGATCCAATTTTGGCTCCCACTATAAATACAAATCATTGACTGTAGAAAAATACTGTTATTTTGACCGGGTAAAGTTTCAAACCCCCTTCGGATCCCATCATAAATTTGAATTTCAGGACCATTGGGATTTGTTTCTCCGCCAAATTTGGCTTGCGAGAGTCCATCCAGGAAAACTTTATTTGTTTGGAGGATGATGGGATCTTTTAGCGTAATCCGCCAGACCCCTGTTAGGCGATTATAACCTGGGTCAGATGTTGGTAGTCTAAAGACGATTCGTCGGCTTCCCCCTGTACGATTTGCCAGGGCAACAGCGTCACGCAACGTTCCAGCCCCTGAATCACCTGTGTTTGAAATTACAATTTCAGAAAAATTTGCATAATCTGATTCTTCCAGGAATCCAGCCGGTTGGGTAGGCTGCCTGGTTGCTGGTTCAGTCGCTCGGTACATTTTTATCAAAGTCCCAACGGTTTCCCTGAGGACCACATACCGCTCTATTGGGGAACCAAAAGCATTGTTTGCTAGAGATAGTTCTTCAAATTCCCTGATTGGGTGTTGGTCATAGTACCCATTCCCCCCAATCTTTAATATTTTTCCCACGAGACTCAACATTCCATCTGCCCGTTTAACCTCTGCAGGTGAGAGGATATGGCCGATGAGTCTTGAGGACTCAGTACTCGAGTTGAGTTCACACGAGAATGAAAAGGCAAGTACGGGTTGTTGAAAGGCAATGGTCCAGACAACCCAAAGGGGAAGAAAATAGATTTGTACTTTTCTCATTTAAAACCTCATCCGACGTGGAATTCCTCGAAAGAACCCTTCTTTGGGAAAGCGGACTTTGGCTTCACGAATGAGTGACCCAGGCGGAACCCCGAGGTTATCAACCGGTTTATCTCCATCGACTGTTTCGCCATAATCCTCAAGATTGGTGTATTGTGAGGTATCAATTAGCACGGGTTGCTGACAGGCATCTAATCCCAGGCAAAAACTTTTAAAAGTTCCCTCATAGGCTGCAGTTTGCAATGCTTGCTGCCCTTGCCCTGGATTTTGGTTATAGGCATCAGCCACGTCTTGAGCCTCAGCACAATCGGTAAAGGTCCCTCCACCTGACACATTATCCCCATTACAGTTCACCACATCACACGTTCCATCCGCATTCCGGGCGACCGATACTGGACAGGGGCCGGGTTTTCCAGGGCGTATCCCAGCCGGTGGATTCCAAACTGGTGGTTCAACTCCTGGTTTCTCCAGCACCAATACCAACTCTGCCCGGTACTGGATCGCATTGTCGAAGTTCGGCATCGTCAACGCGCTGATGTCATTTTTCTTATCCACCGTTTTGGCATCAAACAGCACTCCCGTCGGCGGATGCCAGATCGAGCCGTACACGTCCAAAAATGCCTGCGGCGACGGCGCTAAATCCCTCGATGCAAATGAGATCCGGTATGGAATCACCATCGTGAACGGGATCACGATCCGGTTTGGCCGCCCTCCGACTGTCCGCAACTCAATGGCGTCAACGTCCAGTTTGATCATCCCCTGTCCATACACCTTCCGAAATCCTTGCGCCACTTCTTCCGGCGCTCCCTGCACCAGCGTCGCGTAAAACATCTCTATCGGCTGGTAGTATGGAAACCGGTCGTCTATAAACTGCCGCACCTCCTGTGGTGTTGGCGGGGTCGCTTTCGCGAATTTCTGCTGCCATTCTTCTTCCAGCGCACAGGCCGTCCGCACGAAAAATGCTTCCGCCGCCACCTTCAAATCCGGCTGCATCGCGAACGACACCGATTCGGCCTGAATCCGATACCCTTCGTGCGCCGCCAGTCTGACATTCGCCGCGGTTTCCAGTCCCAGGACGAGCAGCCAGCTCAGGATGAAAAAACAGATCAGGAGCGTGCACGGCACGATGTAGCCTCGATACCGCCGGGTTCGCAAGACTGGTTGTCTGGTTGGTCGCTGTTTCATACTCATTCTCTCCATTGGAATACAATCAAAGTGCTGGTCATTCGGTCGCTATTGTGTCTGGTAGGTGGCCGAGGCAAAGCGTTCCCGCCCTTTTTCGGCCACCAGCTTGACGGTGATGTGCGTCACGTTTCCTGAAATCGGTCTGACGGAGCCGACAT